>DNUB01000250.1:0-2838 GCA_003508605.1 Oscillospiraceae bacterium
AGCCTTTTTGAGAAAGGAAAAATAAATTTGAAAAAATGTCTGAAATGATGTATAATGAAAGGGTATAAAAAACATTTTTGTTGATAATTAACAAGCGGTATAAGTAACTGTAGGTTAATGTCATCGGCTGAAAGGAACAAAATATTGGCTGCTCTGATTTTATATTTTATATAAATCTATGGTGCTGCCTTCATTTAAAAAGAAACCTATGAATTTTACCATTATTACACAGGGCTGCAAGGTAAATCAGTATGACAGCGATATTATTTCGGCTGCTATGATAAAGCAAGGGTTTACTGCCGCAGGGGAAAACGAAATACCCGATATTGTCATAGTCAACACCTGCACCGTTACCGCAGCATCGGATAAAAAGGGCTTTCATATATTTTCCAAAATAAAAAGAAATTACCCCAACGCAATAACCGTGGTTACAGGCTGCTATCCGCAAGCCTTCCCCGATAACCTGCCAAAAAATGCCGAATTGGCTGTCGGAAACGGAAGCAAGGAAAAAATACCCCTGCTTATTAAGGAATATTTAAATAAAAAGGTGCAAGCCTCGGATATAAGCGAGCTTGGCGGAGCTTACGAAGAGCCGGAGGAGCTTAGTCACTGCAATAAAACAAGAGCCTATATTAAAATAGAAGAGGGCTGCAACCGTTTTTGCTCCTACTGCATTATACCCTTTGCAAGAGGGAGAGTTCGTTCAAGAGCCCTGCAGAATATCGCAAGGGAAACCGAATTTCACGCAAGGGACGGACATAAGGAGGTTGTGCTGACAGGTATTAACCTTTCCTGTTACGGTATTGATTTGGGGCTTTCCCTGTATGACGCCGTTAAAGCGGCAGCCGAGAATCCATTAATTGAAAGGGTACGGCTATCCTCCTTAGAACCCGAATTGCTTACTGAGGATATAATAGAAAAGCTTTCGGGGATAAAAAAGCTTTGCCCCCATTTTCATTTATCCCTGCAAAGCGGCTGCGACGATACTTTAAAAAGAATGAACAGGCATTATTCCACAGCGGAATATAAAGAAATTGCGGATAATTTAAGAAAGTACTTCCCTTCTTGTGCAATAACAACCGATGTTATGGTCGGATTTGCGGGAGAAACCGATCGGGAGTTTAAAGAAAGTATGAACTTTGTTCAAAGCATTGGCTTTGCTAAGATTCACGTGTTTACTTATTCGGTGAGACCGGGGACTGCCGCTGAAAAAATGGACGGACAAATTGACGAAAAAGTAAAGGCTTTACGGTATAAAGGAATGAGCATAGTTGCTGAAAATGTTCAAAGGGAATTTTTTACCAAAAATTTGAACACGGTTCATTATGTGCTTGTCGAGCGGCAGACCAAACCCGAATTTATTAACGGACACACGGAAAATTATATTCCTGTTAGGATTTACGGAGGAGAGGCAAAAAGACACGATATTGCCGCCGTTAAAATAACAAAGGCTTTCGAAAATTACTGTGAGGGCGTATTGATATAAATCAGGAGAAGTCTTATGGTCTTACTTATCTGCGGAGCATCCCATACGGGAAAAACCGCTTTAGCGCAAAGGCTGCTTGAAAAGCATAAATTTCCCTATCTTTCCATTGACCATTTGAAAATGGGGCTTATTCGCAGCAAAAACACCGCTTTGACCCCAACAAGCGGTTATCGGGAGCTTACCGCTTACTTATGGGGAATTGTCAGGGAAATTGTTAAAACGGCAGTTGAAAACAAGCAGAATCTTATTATAGAAGGCTGTTATATTCCCTTTGATTGGAAAAAGGATTTTGACGACCGATATTTAAGGCATATAAAATATCTCTGTCTGATTATGAGCGGCGAATATATCGAAAGTCATTTTGAAGATATAAAGAAATACAGAAGCATCGCCGAGGAACGGCTTGCGGATTCTGATCTTACCGCGGAGATTTTGAAAAGGGACAATATGATTATGCTGAGAGGCTGCCGCCGATACGGTTTGAATTACCTTTTTATAGACGGTGCCTACAATGTTGACTGGGATATTAAAGATATGAGTTAAAATACACCCGATACTCTTGCAAAAAGGCATTAAAAGAAGTATAATGATAGTTAGGAATTTAAGGCTTTTCTGCCTGAAATATTTTTGCGGCTTAAACAACTATGAAAAAAAGAAAGGAACAATAAAATGGCTGTTTATCGAATTTATGTGGAGAAAAAACAGGATTACAAGGTTGAGGAAAAATCCGTTCTGGAGGATATCCGCACCGCCCTGCGCATAGAGAGCGTGGAGGAGGTAAGGATAATCAACAGGTATGACGCCGAGGAAATTTCGGAAGATAACTTTAACCGAGCGGTTCCTACCGTTTTCAGCGAGCCTCCTGTTGACGATATTTACGGTGAGCTGCCCGAATTATCGGAGGGACAGCGTATTTTTGCCGTCGAGTTTCTTCCGGGACAGTTCGATCAGCGTGCCGACAGTGCGGCTCAGTGTATACAAATGCTGTGTCAGGGCGACAGACCCGTTGTTAAATATGCAAAGCTGTACATATTAAGCGGTAAAATCACCGACGAGGAGTTCGGCAAAATAAAGCATTATCTTATCAATGCCGTTGAAGCGCGTGAATGCGGACTTGAAAAATACGATACCCTTAAAATAAAATATGACATTCCCACTGAGGTTGCCACGTTAGATGGCTTTTTGGAGCTGGACGACAAAGGACTTGACGATTTTGTAAGGAATTACGGTCTGGCTATGGATGATGACGATATTAAATTTTGTCAGAATTATTTCAAGGGCGAAAAACGCTGCCCCACCATTACCGAAATCCGTATGATAGATACTTATTGGAGCGACCACTGCCGCCACAC
>DNUB01000250.1:3124-3446 GCA_003508605.1 Oscillospiraceae bacterium
CCACTGCCGCCACACCACCTTCGGAACTATTATTGACAATGCGAAAATAGATGCGCCCTATATTGCCGAAACCTACAAGGAATACAAAATCCACCGGGAAGAGCTTGGCAGAGGCAATAAGCCCATATGCCTTATGGATTTGGCTACGATGGCGGCTAAAAAGCTTAAGGCCGACGGTCTGCTTCCCGATCTTGACGAAAGTGAGGAAATTAACGCCTGCTCCGTTAAAATAACCGTCGATGTCGACGGCAAGGACGAGCAGTGGCTTTTGATGTTTAAAAACGAAACGCACAATCATCCCACCGAAATCGAGCCCTTCGGC
>DNUB01000250.1:3727-3926 GCA_003508605.1 Oscillospiraceae bacterium
CACCGAAATCGAGCCCTTCGGCGGAGCGGCTACTTGTCTCGGCGGCGCAATACGGGATCCTCTTTCGGGACGCTCGTATGTCTATCAGGCTATGCGTGTTACGGGAGCTTCCGATCCTTTGCTGCCCGTCGATAAGACTATTCCGGGTAAGCTGCCGCCGAGAAAGATTACCACTACCGCTGCGGCGGGCTACTCCTCC
>DNUB01000250.1:4149-4688 GCA_003508605.1 Oscillospiraceae bacterium
AGACCCTGGAGGGCAAGCTGCCCCAGCGCAAGCTGGCCCAGACCGCTGCGGCGGGCTACTCCTCCTACGGCAATCAGATCGGTCTCGCCACAGGTCATGTCGCTGAAATTTATCACCCCGGCTATATGGCAAAAAGAATGGAAATCGGTGCGGTTATAGGTGCGGCTCCGATAGAAAATGTCCGCAGAGAAAGACCTGCCCCCGGAGACATTATCATTCTTTTAGGAGGAAAAACGGGACGAGACGGCTGCGGCGGCGCAACAGGCTCGTCCAAGGTACATACGGAGGCCTCCATCGAGACTTGCGGCGCTGAGGTGCAGAAGGGAAATGCGCCTACGGAACGCAAGCTTCAGCGGTTGTTCCGCAGCCCGGAGGTAAGCCGTCTCATCAAAAAATGCAATGATTTCGGCGCAGGCGGCGTGTCCGTGGCTATCGGGGAGCTGGCAGCCGGTCTCTATATTGACCTGGATCTGGTGCCCAAGAAGTATGCGGGCCTTGACGGAACAGAGCTGGCAATCTCCGAGTCCCAGGAGCGCATG
>DNUB01000335.1:0-855 GCA_003508605.1 Oscillospiraceae bacterium
TTTTCCCTAAGACCTTTTTCCTTCAGAAAAATTTAAGTATGGGCTTTTTCGACATCACTCACGGCAGATGTATTTTTTATGTACGGAATTTCATTCACCAAGACCCTCCAAGGCACTTGCCAAAAAGGATTCATTGCTGTTCTCGCACGCATCGTTAACCATACTCTGATTCTGTGAATTTTCCTCGTCGTCCTTATCCAAAATACTTTTGTATTTTTTAGGCTCGGGATTATGCTGCTTGAACATAATTGCGTTTCTGAACAAATCGGGGAATTTTTCCGCCAGGAATTTCTGATCCTTCATGGGGACTCTGTCGCCGTGCATGATTCGACGGGCTATTTTCATACATTTTGCCAAGTCCATCACTCTGCTGCTGCTTTTATTCTCCTTGGTTTCCTGAAGCTGTTTTATAAAAAAATCCATTTGAATAAGAGAACTGTTTTTTTCCTGACCGTCATCCGACAAGCCTTCCTGTGCTTCATTTTTATTCTTGTTTGTTCTTTCAAGATATTGCTGGGCTTCCCGTGTCAGCGTCAAAGTATCTGTTCTTGCAGGCTTTGTCTGCTTACTGTCGGAATCGAATTTATTCGGGGTATATTTAATTGGGTTTTGGTAAGCAGCACTAAGCTTTCCGACTGCCATAAAAACACCTTCTTTCGCATGCAGAAATGTGTATATATTTTACTTATAATATCGGCAGCTTTTTCAAAAACTTGATATTTAATACATCTGATACTTGAACTTGTTTGAAAAAGCTGGAACATCGTCTTTTCGGCCCAAAACTGTCCTCTTCTGCGTTAAAAAACATAGTTAAACGTCGGTTTGACTGCGTTTTTCCTTGAATCTAACCGTTTT
>DNUB01000335.1:1088-5373 GCA_003508605.1 Oscillospiraceae bacterium
TTTTCCTTGAATCTAACCGTTTTGTTTAGAAAATTCGGCATTCCCTTTATTTTAAAACAAGCCCTGATTCAAATATTTATTTGTTCGAACACCTCTCCGATTTTGCTTTCAATGAGCAGATTGGCAGTGGAATCCGCATTTGTGGGAGACATATTGATAATAACCAGATTATTTCCGCGAAAATAATTGATAAGCCCGGCTGCAGGATAAACCACAAGGGAAGTACCGCCGATAATAAGGGTATCTGCTTTAGAAATGGCATTTACTGCCCCTGTAACGACATCGTCGTTAAGCTGTTCACCATACAGAACTACATCGGGCTTTATAAGTCCGCCGCACTGACATCGGGGAACGTCCTTGCAGCTCAGCATAAACTCGGCGTCAAAGAATTTTCCGCATTTTAAGCAGAAATTTCTGTGAACGGAACCGTGCATCTCATAGACCATTTTACTGCCTGCCTTTTGGTGCAGTCCGTCTATATTTTGGGTAATCACAGCCGAAAGCCTTCCTTTTTGCTCCATTTGGGCAAGCTTAATATGTGCGGCGTTGGGCAAAGCGTCAAGACACAGCATTTTATTGCGGTAAAAACGATAGAACTCGTCCGTTTGAGAATAGAAAAAGCCGCTGCTTAGAATAGTCTCCGGAGGATACTTGTACTGTTGGCTGTACAATCCGTCCACACTGCGAAAATCGGGTATTCCGCTTTCTGTGGAAACACCGGCTCCGCCGAAAAACACTGTTTTGTCTGATTTTATAATAATATCGTTTAATTTTTTTATTTTGTCATTCATTGTTAAAAAGGCTTTGAATCCTTTAATTCTACAATTCTGTTAAATACGTTGTCATATTTTGAATCCTTGCAGAAATATCCTATACGTACAAATTGAAACTTGTCTCCCGCTTTTGCGGTTTCAAGACATTTTTCCAGCTTGCAGCCTGTTTTTTTAATCACGGAATCAGGGTTGAGATAGTCGTCAAAGGTCTTATCCTCAGGGATCGCATTGGTGTTCTCAATAGTAAAAAGACTGTTGTAGATATAAACGTCTCTGTCGATACAATTATCCTCGCTTAGCCAGTGAATAGTGCCTTTAACCTTTCTGCCGTCAACAGGGTTTCCGTTTCCGCTTTCAATATCGGCGGTGCATATGATTTTGCCGATACTTCCGTCCTCATTATATACTATGTCCTTGTATTTAATTATATAAGCCCCCATAAGCCTTACTTCCCCGTCTGGCTTTAGGCGGAAATATTTGGAAGGAGGATTGGCGGAAAAATCTTCTGCATCAATATAAATGTTTTTGGTAAACTTTACTCTGCGTTTTCCTGTTGTTTCGTCATTGGGGTTGTTGGAAATTTCAAAATACTCTTCCTTATCCTCGGGATAGTTTTCAATCTCAACCTTAATCGGGTCAAGTATAGCTATTCTTCTTAATGCGGTTTTGTTCAGCTCATCTCTTATACAATGCTCAAGCAAAGCTATATCCACGACAGAAAGGCTTTTGCATATTCCCGCCAATTCGACAAAACGGAAAATGGATTCGGGAGAATAGCCTCTTCTTCTTAAGGCGCAAAGTGTCGGCATACGAGGGTCGTCCCAGCCGTCAACAACGCCTGTTTCCACAAGCTGCCTTAAATAACGCTTGCTCATAACGGTGTTGGTTACATTTAGCCTTGCAAATTCATACTGATGAGGGGGCTGCTCAAAGCCGATATTTTCAACCACCCAATCATAAAGGGGTCTGTGGTTTTCAAATTCAATAGAACACATGGAGTGGGTAATGCCCTCCAATGCGTCCTGAATGGGGTGCGCAAAGTCATAAAGAGGGTAAATGCACCACTTGTCTCCCTGACGGTGATGTGCCAAATGCAAAATACGGTATATTGCAGGGTCTCGCATATTCATATTGGGGCTTGACATATCTATTTTTGCACGGAGGGTGCAGTAGCCGTCGGGAAACTCTCCGTTCTTCATTTTTTCGAAAAGCTCCAAATTTTCTTCAACGGTCCTGTCACGGTAGGGGCTGTTTTTTCCCGGTTCGGTAAGAGTACCTCTATATTCACGCATTTGCTCGTTGTTCAAATCGCAGACATATGCCTTGCCTTTTTTAATAAGCTCAACGGCAAACTCATATGTTTTCTGAAAATAGTCGCTGCCGTAAAAAATTTCGTCCGGATTTGCACCAAGCCACTTTAAATCCTCGATAATGGCTTCAACGTATTCATTGTCCTCTTTGGTGGGGTTGGTGTCGTCGAAGCGCAGATTGAACAATCCGCCGTATTTTTTAGCGGAGGTATAATTGATGTAGACGGCCTTTGCACTGCCGATATGAAGATATCCGTTGGGTTCGGGAGGGAAGCGGGTGTGTATCTTTTTCACTCTGCCCGACGCCAAATCGCTTTCCATTATATCCGTGAGGAAGTTGGAATTACTATCCGTCTCTGCCGAATTTTTAAATTCGTTTTTTTCTCCTGAAATTTTATCAACCATATTTAAAGAGTCTCCTTGAACTTATTTATTCTTTCTATACTTTTTTCTTTGCCTAAAATCTTCATTACTGCGCAAAGGTCCGGGCTGTTAAGCTTTCCTGTTACAGCAATGCGGATAAATGAGCTGACGTCGCCTACGCTGCCTTTCCAGTTTTCGGGATTCGCCTTGTATTCCTTTATATTGGGGCAAAAGCCGTGTTTTTCTCCGATTTCCTTTACCTTTGAGAACCAGATATCCTGTTCATCGTCAATATTATAGCTGAGGGCAAAATCGTCAAGACAGGCTATGATATCGTCTTTATTAAATCCGTCTATTTTGTCGGTAAATTCAAAATATTCCGAGAAGAAAAAGCCCATATAGCCTTTTGCATCCTTCCAGGTTTCAAGATCCTTGCGAGGCTTGCTGCCGCCTCGTCCTATCTGCAGTATTAGCTTAGTGTAATCGGGATCGAGGGTAATAACATCATAAAATTCTCTGTCAAATTCTTCCGCCCACCGAGAAAGCTTGTTGTAGACATCTTCGGCAGTCATTCGGGAAATAACGTTTTTGCTTACATCTCCGAGTTTTATTAAATCGAAAAGTGAACCGCTGGGACTCATTTTTTTGACGGAGAAGGGGAAGCTGTTTATATCCTCTGTCGGATTCGCTCTCCGCCAATCCTCAAAGTTGCTGTTTAAAAGGGTCATTACATATTCTATAACGCTTTCGGCGGGGTATCCCTCGCTGATATAATAACTCATACCTGCGCCCTTATCCCTTTTGGACAGCTTTTTCTTGGCATCCCCCTCTTTTCTCATTAGCTGAGAAATGTGGAGATATTTCGGAAGCTTAAAGCCTAAAGCCGAGAAAAGCTGAATGTGATAGGGAAGACTTGACAGCCATTCCTCGCCCCTTACCACATGGGTTGTTCTCATAAGATGGTCGTCGACTGCATGGGCTAAATGATATGTGGGCATTCCGTCGCTTTTTAACAGCACATGGTCTATATGGTTTTCGGTAACCTCTATAGTTCCTTTTACAAGGTCGGTAAACTTAATTTTTTTGTCCGGATTTCCGTCGGAACGAAAACGCAGAGTATATGGAGCTCCCGCATCAAGCTTTTCCTTGACCTGTTCCAGCGTCAAATCACGGCATTTTACAAATTCACCGTAATATCCGGGAGTAAGCTTTAAAGCCTCCTGCTTTTCCCTCAGCTGCCGCATATCCTCCTCCGTACAAAAGCAAGGGTAAGCTTTTCCTTTTTTTACAAGCTCCTTTGCGTAGGTGCGGTAAATTTCACGCCGTTCGCTTTGACGGTAAGGACCGTATTTGCCTTCTTTTACAATACTCTCATCGAAATTTATGCCGAATTTTTCAAAAACCTTTATCAGATCATATTCTGCTCCTTCAACCTCACGCTTTGAGTCGGTATCCTCAATGCGAAGATAGAACACGCCGCCGCTTTGGTGTGCAAGCCTCTCGCATACCACAACAGGGTACAGACCGCCAAAATGAACAAATCCCGTGGGGCTTGGTGCGAAACGGGTTACCCTTGCACCCTCGGTTAAATTCCTTTCCGGATAAAGATTTTCGTAATATTCGGGCGTTTTGCTTACATCGGGGAACAAAAGTGCCGCTAATGCATTGTAGTCCATATTCTGCAATTCCTTTTTATTATGAATATTTTTAAAGTTTTTGTTAAGCGAAAGTCAAAAAACGTGGTAAGATAAAACCAACGGCACGCTCCGCCTGTCTTTGCTCAAACAATATTTTTGAAGGTGTTATTCAATGAGTGGCAACGCCACGAATTTATGAAAA
>DNUB01000188.1 GCA_003508605.1 Oscillospiraceae bacterium
GGGCGTTGCCCCTCATTGAAAATACAGTCATTTTTCCGAGAGCTTGCCGATTTCGTAATCAGTTAATAAATCCGTCACCGTCAAACGAAGCTTTACTGTAAAAATGCTTCATTCTCATCATCTTACCTATATTTAATATATCTCTTATTGGCAATATATCCGACTATAATAAATATGACTCCGATAATAAACTGGGGTATGCACACCGTTCCTATAACCGAAGGCTCAAAGGGCTGGGTTGAATGATAAAGTACTGCATTCGGACTTTCGCCATACATAGTCATATTGACAATCGAAAAAACAAGTACAATCATAAATGAAAGGGTAACGGAGCTTGTGATATACAAAACAGTATACGTAATGCCGAAGAACATCAGGCAAATACAGAATATGCGGATATATTCGAGCATAAAAGAAGGGAAGACAAAAGAAAGAACAAAAAACACAATCAACGCCAAAAACATATAAAGTGCAAATAAAATCAAATATTCACGCAGCAGCGTTCTCGGCTTGAACATATAAAGCAGCTCGTTTCCGTTGTTTTCAACATATTCTCGTGAAATGAATATAGTCCACCATACCGAAAAAATAGGGGTTATTGTTTGAAAATAATTAAGGAGCAATCCGTAAACCTCTTCCGTCGCGCCGCTAAGCTGAATCATCGGAACAAATATCAGCGACGTAACAGCAAACAATACCATGGGCGGAACTAACGAGAAAAAGCGAAGGCATTTAAGCTGCAGAAAAATCCGACGCCATATCAAATGGATTCCCCCTTAAGCAGGCACATATATCCGTCCTCCAATGTAGGTGCGGCTTTTTCGTAATTAAGATTGTCCGACGAAATAATTCTGCACATAGCCTTTGAACCCTCCTGATATTGCGACTGCACAAAATATTTCCCTTCAAGCCGGTTTAATTCGTCATGAGGAACAAGGTAAACCTTATTTTCCGCAAATTGACATATTTCTTCGCAGGAACCCGATGAAACAATACTGCCGTTATTAAGAACGATGACGTTGTCGCAGGCAGTTTCGATATCGCTTACTATATGCGTAGAGATCAGAACGATTTTATTGCGGTCGAGCTGAGAAATAATAAGCTTAAACCTGAGTCTTTCCTCAGGGTCAAGACCTGCGGTGGGTTCGTCAAAAATCAATATATCCGGATCGCCGAGAAAAGCCTGAGCAATTCCCAGCCGTCTTATCATACCGCCCGAAAGAGTCTTAACTCTGCTTTTTATTCTGTCGGATAGATTTACGGATTCCACACAGCGTAAAATTTCGTCTTTTATGGTGTTGCGTGGCAGCTTTTTCTCCATAGCCAGAACTTCCATTGCGTCATATACGGTCAAATCCCGAAACAGTCCGAACTTTTGGGGTAAATAACCAATATGGGATACATAATCGTTTAAGCTGCGTATCGGCGTTTCGTTATATTTTATTGAATTTATATCCGATAAGGGGTATAACTGTGTTATACAGCGGATAAGGGTAGTTTTTCCCGCTCCGTTAGGACCCAATAATCCGTAAACGCCGGATTTAAAGGTAAAGCTTAAGTCCTTGATTATCTTCTTTCTGCCCAAGCTTTTGGATAAGTTTTCTATTTTTAGCATATCGGTGCTCCTTTTTTAATTTTGCAGGCTTGAAAAGAACTCTTCATAACTGCGGGTATCGGAGTTGTCCTTAAAATAGTCTTCAAGCTTTTTCAAAACCTCTTCTTCTCCGATTCGGTCAATGGCGTCCTGAAGCGTCATAGCCAAGCCCGACTCGCCGTCGGTATAAACCTCCCGTTCATACATTAAACGGTTTTCAAAATCGTCGTGATATTCCGTATAAAGATTATATACAGAAAACAATGACTGCTTTTTATTTCCTACAAGGCTTTCAGAGTATTCTCTAAAGAGTATTCTTATCTGATCGCAAACGATCGTTCCGTCAGAAAAATAATTGCATCTTCCATATTTCCCGGTTATCGAATCGGAAAGGATAATGATTTTATCAAGAGGATTGTCGTCATGCTTTGAATTTAAAAAGACCGTAAAATCATTTCTCATGATTTCCTCTTCGAACTGTTCTATATCCAAGTAGGGGTAAATAATGTCGACCCCCTCAATATTGGTCTGGGCAAGAAATCCCGATACAAATACGAGATTATCGGAGACTCCGGAAAAAACATTGTTTCCCGCACTGTCGAGATTCGAATATACCGTTTTCGGATAGTTTACCTTAACATAAAACTCGGCGGGTTTCTCAAGGAAGTTGCTGTAAAAGCCGCGAGCCTTTGGGTCATAAATACTTTGATAACCGCTTCGGGGGAAGAAGGGCAGATTTCCCGGAAGGGAAATACCTTGGGAATGAGTAAAGTAATTTGAGTTATACCCTTCATAAAACAGCTTTATGGAGGAGGTGGAAGCTTCGCCGCTTGTAATTTCAATATAATCGCCCTCCCGGGTGAAATCAAGAGAAGCACCGTTCTGGTCTTCGGCTCTTTTTACGGTAAAGCCGTGGTAAAGGGTAAAAATATAGGATTTTAGGGAATCGTCGTCCAAAATCATGGTTACTTCAGCATATAACTGATTTTTTACCGTAAGGTTCATTTCGTATTTTAATACCGAAAACCCTCCGTTCTCGTTTTTTTCGCTGTAACCGCTCTTTTCTGAATAATATAATTGGTCTGCAAAATCTCTTCCGCTGAAATTTCTTTCCGTATAGGTATGCATTCCCGGCAATAGGTATACAACAAGGGAAACTGCGCATATAATCCCGCAGGCTGCGGAAACCGAATATTTGACGGCGGACTTTTTCTTCAATATTTTTACGGCTATTAAAACCGACAGCAATGCGGAAAAAAAGAAAGGAGCTGAAATTCTGTCCGGCAGAAGGGAATAGCCTATGCTCTGCGGAGGTCTGGTGCTTAAATCTCGGGGAAAAAGACAGATGAAATCATAAAAAGCAAGCAGATTTATATCATACTTGTAAAATGCAGCAAGCACATAGGAGGCAAAGGGAGAGGTCAGCATTACTATCGCAATCATTATCAGGCATGCGCCGAATCTTTTAAAGGACAAAGCGATAAGAAGCCCCAAAAGTATGGCGACAAGGGAAACCATAAATATGTATATAAATATGCACATAACAATGTGCCAAAGCACCTCGGCATGTCCTATATCCCATGAAAAATACGCATACAGATTATAAAACAGATAAAAGGCGGTGAATGCGGCGTCTATGCATACAAGCACTCCAAGCTGCTTCAGATACATACCCGAAACGCCGCTCCCCGTTACCCTGACGCATTCCAATAGGGAATCATGGCGCGCCTTATCGGCAAAATAATAGGAAACAAACATAAAAAACGCAAAGCATAATATCGAAGTTGACAGTGATTCCCGCAGCAAGGACAGCTGACCGAGTATAAGATGCGAGCCGCCGGATATGCTTTTAATGTGCAGGTAGTTAATATAGAGCAGGAAAAAACCGCATATTATCGGCAAAAACAAATCGTTAACAAACAGCTTGAAATATTTTTTAGTGTTCATTGAACCTCCGTTATGTCACAATTAAAAAATCATCTTTTTAATTAAGCCTAAGCCGAATAAAAGCAGTCTTGCTTTTATGTAACGAGACTGCTAAATGAACTACTTGTTGCGAATATATCCGGTTGCGGTACATCCGGTATGATACCAAAAAGGATCCACCTTAAGACGCCACGTATGCGTACTTGTGTAAACATACGTAGATGTCTCATCAAAGGCATCACCGGCTTGTATGTGTACACGTGCATGTTCGTCTTCGATCCATTCACCGTTTACATATGTTTCGGCAACAAACCAAACTCCCTGATCGGAATGCACCGAATTGTGTCCCCATATGTACTTATACGTGCCCGTGCAAGTCCTTGAATAAACAATAGCCTCATTACTGTGCAAATCAACCGCATGAGCAAGGGATTCGTTCCCGGCAAAAACCTGAACCGAAGCAAAAATTGCAATAAACAATGCGGATAACAGTACTTTTGTAATTACCTGTTTCATAAGGTAACCTCCTTAAAATATGTTTGTAATGAAAAACAAATTATAAAATCTGCTATTCACTGTTAGAATTATACTGCAAAATATAGTGATTGTCAATAAGTTTTCCAAAATTTGTCAATTTTTTTAATTATGAGCATAATAAGCGGATATCCTTTATATATCTTTTAAACTACAAATTTTTGCTTCTCAAAAGCTTCAAAGCGGTAATCATAACCTTATCCCTGCCTTTGGCGATATCGTCTGCGCTTTTTTCCACCGTCACATGGGGTTCTATACCTTTGTTAACAAACTCGCTGCCGTCTATCAGCTTGCTTTGCGTTGTAGCGATCCGCATTTGCCCGCCTAAGGGCAAATCCCTTATCATAGCCTCTGAGCCCGAGCCGAAGGTTGTTGTTCCGACTATTTCGGCTCTTCCCGAAATTTTAAAATATGAAACAAAGCTTTCCGCCGCACAGGCCGTTGTGTGATTTGTAAGCAGTATTGCGGGCGAGGTTAAAACCGTTTTCCGAATATCAAAATCAATATATCCGTCGGCTTCTCCGTTTTCGGGCAATAACTCATAGTAAGTGTGAGTGGCGATCTGATATATTTTTCGCTGCCACGGATCCGATAAATCGGGACTGTTCATATCGATATAAGGCTCTAATGCATGATATTTTGCACTGTGGGACGGCGTTTTCGCTTCCGATTTAACGGGATATTTTCCGCTGATAAAATATCCTGCTATTTCAATAGGAGGATCTCCCATTCCTCCCGTATTTCCTCTGACGTCAATAATATAGCCTTTACAGCCTTTTAAAAAGTCAAGATTTTCTTTAAATTCCGATGTAATTTCAGAGTGGTAAAGATCAAATATTTCTATAAAGGCAATATGATCCTCCGTAACGGAAATAGCAAGGCTTTCCGATTTGAAGTGCTCTTCTAAAGCCTCGGGCGGCTTAACCCGTTCGTCAATGAAGACCGTATCATGCTTTTCACTCATTTTAAATGAGAAATCTCCCTTATTTGTAATAATATTAACGGATTCGTCAGCCTTAAAATTAAACATTATTGAGCTTTCTATACAGTCATTTGCGGCAAAAAGGCTTTCGGGAAGCCGGTGCCAATAAAAGGGATAGACATATTTGTCCAAATAGTCGTTTACGGATAAGCCTTGAATTTGAGTTATTTCCGACATTAGCAGCTCTTCCTTGCCTTTTATTACTTCCGATAATAAAAATTTTCCCTCGGCTCTTACAGTGCGAAAAGGAACGCTTCTGTTTTTTACAAGCTCATAGGGCGGCATTACAGAGGTATGACCGTCACAAAGAAGTGCATAGAATTTCATAAGCAGAAGATAGTATTCCAAATCGCTTTTTGCATTTATTGCAAAAGGTATAAGCCTTCTGTATTCCATATCCCAATCTATTTCGGGATGCATTGACCAAAAAGCGTAATTATATTCCGCTTCTTTCCAAAGGTATGAAAGGGTGTATATTCTTTCTTCCGTAGTCAGCATTTTATATCGCCTCCATAAGCATTTTTGAGTTTTTGATGTTATTCTATCATAATATCCGAGGTTTTTCAAGGAATGCCGTTTTTATGGAAAAAAACTGTTCGGTTATTGCAAAACCGCTTTAGATGGTGTATAATAAAACAAAAATGATTTTTATTCAGGAGAATTATGAAAGATAAAAGATTCACAGCGGTGACAAAAACTATTGCCATAGCTTTGGTATTTTCGTTTTTCGGCAGCTTTGCGGCTTCTGCGGAGGAATCCGCCGATAACAATGAAGCTATCGGAAGATTAAGCCGCCTTGTTACCTCCAATAATCCGGACAACTATGCTGTGATAGAAGTAAACGGCGATAACATTACCGCCAGGGGAAAATTCACAAGCGATACTCCCTTCAGCATAGATTTTACCGACACAACCCCCACGTCCAATACCTTTAAACATAACGGCGGCGGAGAATTTACGGCAGAAATGACCTGCAAGCCGATGCAAAACGGATATTACAACTTTTATATTGGTTTTGACTCAAGGGTAGCCATGTCCTATCTTATGGCATATGATGAGGACGGCTGGCATATTCCCGACAACAACCTGTCCGTATTGAATGCAGCCAAGCTTGATAAAGTAAGGCAAACAGACCCTTTGGCCGCAGCATACTACATAAGCCCCGAAGCCGATAAGGCGGAGATTAAAGACACCATGGAAAAAATACAGATTATATCCGATCAGGTGTGCGACGGTGCTGAGGATGATTATCGGAAAGCATATCTGCTTAACCGCTGGATTGCAGACAATATTTATTATGACCACGACGCCGCCAATACGGAGGTAACCATTGAAACTGTGGCATTAAGCAATGTTCTGGAAAATCACCGCACCACATGCGCAGGCTATGCAAACCTTTACTGTGCTCTGCTGGAGGTTCAGGGAATACGCTCGGTGAATTTAAAGGGAGCTGCCGTAGCAGGTGAGATTACATACGAATCCCTTGCCACGGGAGTGGAAAACCATGAATTTACCGCTTTTTGGTACGAAAAGCAAAACCGCTGGGTTTATGTTGATTCCTGTTGGTCCGGCGCAGGCGATTACGAAAAAGGGAAATACACCGACAGGATCACTTATGATAAGTATTTTGATGTGACAGGAGAAGCCTTTTCCTTAAATCACCGCATAGACAAGGCTGAAGAGCGTTTTTACACAAAGGCACTTGCGGCTGTTGAAGCAAGCGAATCCACCGAAATACTTCAAACCGAAGCCACAAGCGACTCCGCTTCGGAAACAAATGTCCCGGGCTCGGACAGTGTTTCCGAAACGGAAAAAATAACCGATAATAAAACGGAAGCAAGTAACACTAAGCCGACTGACAGCGAAAAAAACGAAGACGTTTCCGATAAGGAAAAACCGTTTCCCGTCCTCTATATAGCAATCGCACTTGCGGGAGCCGCTGCGGTTGCCGTAGGGATAATTATGGTTGTTCACAAGTACAGGTCATAAAAAATAAAAAAGAAAGGTGATTTATAAATGATAGTTATTGAAATGGAAAACGGCAAGGAGATAAAGCTTGAATTATATCCGAAAAAAGCACCTATTACCGTTGCAAACTTTGAAAAATTAGTATCCGAGAAATTTTATGACGGTCTTACTTTTCACCGTGTGATCAAGGACTTTATGATTCAGGGCGGCTGTCCCAGGGGCGACGGCACAGGCGGTCCTGATGAGAGAATTAAGGGCGAGTTTCTTGCCAACGGAGTACCCAACGATATAAAGCATGAAAGAGGAGTTATTTCCATGGCGCGTTCGGGAAATCCAAATTCCGCAGGAAGTCAATTTTTTATTGTGCACAAGGACGCACCGCATCTTGACGGACAGTATGCAGCCTTCGGAAGGGTTATTGAGGGCATGGAGACGGTAGACGAAATAGCGGATTCAAAAACCGATTTAAGAGATAATAAGCCCTTGACTCCCGTTATCATCAAGAGAATTTATAAATCGGAGTAACGGGCTTTATATCTGATTTTGATTAAAGTGCCGACATAATTTTTGCGTCAAAGCGCAGTACGCACCAGCTGCTTTTCCTTGAGCTAAATCGGTTCTTCCGCCGATTTACTTTTTCCTTGAAAGCTAATTGGCGTCAGATAACCTTAAGGCAACACCGCACAAT
>DNUB01000040.1 GCA_003508605.1 Oscillospiraceae bacterium
AGTACAGAAGAAAACCTTTACGCCGGACTTCCTATCCCACGAAAAGAAGTACAACCGAGGACAGGAGGAATTTGTTATTATCAAAGACCACCACGAGCCGATTATCTCCCGTGAGCTTTTCGATAAGGCAAACCGCATTTTGGATGCAAAATCGCTTTCGCAGGAGGGCAAGGCAAAACACAGCAACCGCTATCCGTTCTCTGGGAAAATCAAATGCGGCAGATGCGGAGCAAGCTATGTCGCCAGATATAAGACCCGCAAAGACGGCAGCAGATACAAGTCGTGGCGTTGCTATGAAGCGGCAAACCACGGCAGACCGCACATCGACAAGGCGGGCAATCAAGTAGGCTGCTACGGCGAGAGTATCCGCAATGAGGATGCGGTTTATTTATTGTACCTTGTTTGCAGGGAGCTGAAAATCAACCGCCGGAAAGTGGTTGATAATCTCACCAAGACGATTGATGCTGTTATGCGGATAGACCTAACAGGAACAAGCACAAGTGCCTTATCGGAAAAAATCGAGGAAGCAAAGAAAAAGCGAACAGGTCTTATAGACCTCTATACAAGCGGCGACATAGACAAAACCGAGTTTACCGCTCTAAGAGCCAAGTATGACGAGGATATTGAAAAGCTAAAGTCTATGGCGGAGGGAACCCGGCAGCAGACAATGTTACTCAAACAAAAGGAGTTGATGGAGAATATAAAAAACGCCATTGATGAGCTGATTAACGGTACTCTGTATGAGGATGAATACTATGCCCGGATACTCGACAAAATGGTAGTGGGCGATAAAAACCACATAGATGTTTATTTGAAGATGCTGCCGCATAAATGGAGCTTTACGTTAGCAAAAGGCGTTACGGGGGCTTCAGAAACGCTAAAAAAAGCTGACGCCCCGGAAAACTCCATTTCCGAGGCTTCACTACCAATATCTGTCAACAATCCAATACCCATATTATCGGGCATGGAAAACCTCTGCGACAAATAGCGCAGGGAAGCGGACAATTCGCCGTCGGGTCCGCCATACTGACTCAAAATAATTCCCGCAAGCTTAGGGTTCTTATTATTTATTCTTACGGGAATTTGTGTCCTTTTTTCAAAAATAAACATCTGCATTACCTCCTATTACAAGCTTTTAGGCGGCCAAGTACCCATCAGCCAATCCCAGCAGTCATTATCTTTTGTGCCGCTTGCCTGAAGAGGGTAGCAGCTGTTTTCAAAAGCTTCCTTGCAAGCCTTGTACTGCCTTACCGCCTCACGGAACATTTTAACGGCAACGGCGTCATTTGGGTGAGTATCAAGGTAAAGCTTTAAATCCTGCATATAAAAGGATGCCTCGTCAACCGCCTGCAAAAGCTTGCAGCAGCTTTGGCTGTTATTTACCATCATAAAGCCCCCTTTCATATTCGCCTATGGTAATGTTAAGCTCGGGAAAAATAGTTCCTTCTTTTAAAGCCCTTTCCGGTGAATAAACCTTTCCCACACATTTCTGACAAGGCACATAAGCGTAACCGAGACGGAAATTTCCGTAAGAAACGTTTTCACAGGAGCATTTATATTGTGTTTGGCTCTGCATATCTTAAATATTTTCCTTTCTGTTATATTTGACAGTGATGGCGTGATTTACTCCAAGTATGTCTGTTATTATTTTATGCAGAGATTTCAGAATGGTGATAATCGCCTTTGCTAAGCTAAAACCTCAGCATTATATTTTGTTTTTTCTTTCAAAAAACCATAAAAAAATTAAGAGCCGATATCTCAATATAATCAAGATATCGACCCATATTATTGACGGCAACACTGAATGATGACTTTAAAACAGAAAGTAGTTGTATCCAAGCCTAAAATAAGATACAACTGTATTAAATTCTGTTCGCAATGTTAACTGAATTAAACAGTCAGATTTTTTTCTATCAGAATAATTCAATTTGACCTGTAGAGAAACAGTTAAGGCATATGGTCCTTTGCTTTGAAGCGAAATAAACACTGTTATAGTAAAATCATATATAAAAACTGATAAATATTCACACCAGCCATATGACAGAAAACATCCGCAAATTAAAGCCGTACTGCTATTTTTTTGCCTGCTTTTAATTTAAAATAGTATTGGCTTTATTTATCATTATATATTATAACCTAAATAAAAATTTACATAACAAGAATGTCTATTTTAAGATATAACGTAAATATATAGTTTTTTGAGGTGACCAATGCATGTCTTTTCGGCTCTATCTCTTCTCACCCAATCGACATTTCTTTACTCGGTCAACTTTTGAACATAATCTGCTTTGCAATAGCCCTTTTCTCCTGTTAACATCTCTATATAATACCAATTACTGAATTTGCCTAAAATCTGAACCCTCTCCAACAAATTCTCTCTCAAAATTTTTGCTTTTAAGTGAGGAAACTTGCGTATCCTGACTCCCTTTGCCATTCCAAATATCTTTTTTTCACCAATTGATTCTAACTTTGGCGCAGGTAAATCCGAAAAATCGTTTTCAAGTGCGTATTCTAAAATTTCTCTCATAAATGTTAATTTTGGGGCCTCAATCCACAATTCCTCAAGCCACTGCTCCCGATATTCATTTCGGTAGCTGCTTATATCAAAGGAATTGGCATATCGGTCCAAAACCCCCAATACATCCATTGCAAGTAAAGTTGGACGGCATTTTTCACAGTTCCCGCAATTCTTGCTATGAGTCATACAAACAGTTAAATAATCATAGCTTGGTGAAAATTCAGATAACAGCTGAATCTTCTTGAGCCTGTTCCAATTTTGGTTTGATCTGTAAAAGCGGGTATTCTCAGTGGAAAGCAACGGAAGCGTAACGGGATCATATCTGCCACAATCCCATATTGTTCCGCAATGAAATTCATTTAAATTGAATCCTGAAGAAACATAGAATTTTGAGAAAAGCTTTTGGAGCAGCAAAACCGCACCGGCATTTCGAAAAGAATAGCTTTCCCAAAAATATAAAAAAGGAAATGCTTCTTTTAGAAGATCATCAAGATTTGAACTGATTACAATCAACGGATAACTGTATTGCTTACAAAAGGTTTGAACTTTTTTGAGATCTTGCTCAAATAATTCCTGTGACGTATACGGACCTTGTTTCCCCCTGCTAAGTCCATGATGAGCACCTACTTGATGATAAGTAAAATGGGTTATATTATAATTCTTCAATTTTTTTAATTCAGTGTAATTATATTCGTACAAAGTGGCAAATGAATCTACCCCCAAAGACATACCCATTCCAATCGCCCTTTGGCAACCACTGTATTTTTTTACCAGCCTGTCTGGGTAAATCATGATCCGATGCAAATTTTTATCTGCTGCATGGAGTTGAGGAATCAGCTGATATTGAAGATTATAATATAGAGTCTCGGACATCGAACAATTCAGCCGAATATTATAATTAAACCGCATTGCATAATACAAGAGACATACCACAGCCGCATCACATCGATCGGTTGACAGGTATTTAGACCATACATGTTCGATCTCAAACCACAATGAATACTCTGTATCGTCCACTTCAACAGAAAAATAAATAGCAGTCTTTTTATTATCGCTATTCTTAACATGTATTTCTTTGATACACAACTCATTTTGTTCGTTGGCAGATGTTGATATTGTCATTTGTTGGTTCACGTTTTTATTTTACCTCCTTTTCTTGATGCCGAAATTATTTGTGTGACATTGTCTTAAATAGCCTTAATGACAAAATCAAAAAATATTATTTGTTATTATTCATCAAAAACTTAGGAAAGCCTATTTAAAAATATCAATCCTCATCAGTACCAAAACGGTAGCTTGTAACATGATGATAAGCCTTTCCCGCCTTAAGCACGCAGGAAGGGAACTGAGGCTTGTTTGGGCTGTCGGGGCAGAATTGTGTTTCAAGGCAGAAAGCGGTTTGCTTGTTCATAACCTTTCCGCCCTTGCCGATCTCACCGTGAAGCCCGTTTGCGGTGTAAAGCTGTAGAGCGGGCATATCCGTATAACAGGTAAGAGTACGTCCCGAGGTTTTCTCTACCGCATATGCTGCAATAGGCAGCTCCTCGCCCTCCTTTTTGCTTCCGTTTAAAACAAAATTGTGATCGTAGCCGTCAATATCCTTGTTTCTTATAGGACGAAGCGATGTAAAATCAAAAACGGTATTTTTTACGTCAGCAATTTCACCGCTTGGTATAAGCTCGTCATTTACAGGAGTATACTTGTCTGCGAAAATCTGCATCTGCGTATCCATAATGTCTCCCTCGCCCTTAAGATTAAAATAAACGTGATTGGTGAGGTTCAGTACGGTGTCTGCATCGGATTCGGCATCATAAATAAGAGTCAAAGTGTTTTTTTCGTCCAGAACATATTCAACGGTAATAGCCACAGTACCGGGAAAGTTTTCTTCTCCGTCAGGGCTTGTGTAACCGAAAACCACATGATTATCACCGCTGTTTCGGTCGTATTCCGCAGCAACAAGCTCCCACACTCTCTTGCCATAACCCACCGATCCGCCGTGGAGAGTGTTGTTTCCGTCATTTTTGTATAAAGGATATTTAACGCCGTTCAGAGTGAACTCGCCTCCGCCTATGCGGTTGGCAAATCTGCCAATTAAAGCACCCTGTGAAGACGTACCCTTTATGTACTCCTCTACGCTGTCATATCCCAGAACCACGTCGGTGAACCTTCCGTATCGATCGGGAGCTTTCACGCTCATAATAGAGCCGCCGTAATTGGTAAGCGTTACCTCCATACCCTTGCCGTTGGTTAGAGTTACGACCCAAAGCTTATAGCCGTTATGAAATCCTGCTGTTTTTTGTTTAATCATAGAAAAACCGCCTTTTCCTTTCATTTTTGTTTTTTCAAATTCAATGA
>DNUB01000072.1 GCA_003508605.1 Oscillospiraceae bacterium
AATAATGAATATGCTTTGGATTTAGCTTCAGAGGTAACCGATATGACAATTAAAACCAAAAAAACAATAATAAATATTTCAATTTGTATATTAGTTCTTATCGCAGCTATAATTACAGCACTTTTCATTTCAGAATACAAGCGGTGTCAAGAGCGTATAAACGCACCCATAGGCGGTCAATTTGGACCACCTATCTACTGTGTTGGAGGAAGTATGGATTCTTCCGCAAGTAATATTACATTTCTGTCTTTAAAAAACAATGTTGCTATATTAAGCTTTACAAATAAAACAGAGGAAGAATGGGAGCCTCTGTTTACAATTAAAGGATGCCAAGCCATCAGCGGAGAAATACCATATGAAGACACAGTTGGTCATTATCACAAGATTTACACATTAACAAATAAGCGTCAAGGCTGCGAGTCGGACTCTCTGCTTTATGACGCTCTAAAATTTACAATTGACGGACAGGAGAACAGCTCCTGCATTATTCCTCCCGACAGGAAAGAACATATAGTTGAAATTGATTACAGCTATCTGAATCAAAACAATATCGAGCTTAGCAGCGATCTTTATATTGATAATGATTGCTTTTATCTCGGATACGGCGTCTCGGAATAGTTTGTGTAGGTAATGTATTTTAACGGCGTTCTGCAAAAATATACTGCAATAGGGATAAACAGGAATGTCAAATATTATATCATTTAACGGCACAGAACTATCCGATACAGATTCGCTTATAATGTCAAACGGAGGAACAGACGTTTTTATAAATGTTCTTGCTTTAAGCGGCTCTGCGCTTGCTCAAGCAGAAAGTGAAAAGCGATTGGCGGTTTATTTATCGGAAAAGGATCAAAGCGCAGTCGGCAGAGGCTGTGTGGGTTTTGATATTGCTGAAATGCCGTGGAACAAAAGCACCTTTGAAAATGACAAGAAATTTATGATCGGAGTAATAAACGGAGCAAGAAACAAAATCGGTTGGGAAAAGCTTGATTACAGTCCGAACACAATCATTGTTCTGCAATATCTGGATATTTTTGAAAGTCTCATAAACAAAATGACGGCAGAGGAAATCAAGGAAGATTTTTTGATCAAATGGCTATCCGAGGCAAGTATGACAGATCCTGTCAACCGTGGTTTTCCACGCTGTAAAAGGCACAATACATTCTTAACCTGTTTCGGCTGCCAGATATGCAACAGCTGACGGCTGCATAAAGGTTAATTGCTGTTTGAAAAACATATGTTAAAAAACAGCGAAAACTTCACAAAAAAGGCATAAAGCTTATTTAACAGCCTTATGCCTTTTTTGTTGTCAAATAATTTTACGACAGCCTGACCCCCGTATAAAAAGCGTTAACCCAATAATCCGAGGTTATGCTGACGTTCTGAACGGTTTGTCCGGGATAGGGACAGTAAATCATCTGTCCCCCGCCTGTGTAAATTCCGCCGAAATCGGCTTTGCCGCTGCCGTCGGTGCTGAAAAAGATCAAATCGCCTTTTTTAAGACTGCCGTAATCCGTTTTGGTACCCATTGAGGCTTGATCCGCAATAAAACGGGGGCAGTTTATAAATCCGTTTTCCCGCAGCACATAGTAAATAAACCCCGGATTGTCAAAGCCTGTTTCCGGAGAGATTCCGTTCATGGCAAAGGGTGTTCCGATAAGGGATTCCGCCGTTCCTATTATCTGGTCTGCCGTTTCGGGTACGCTGCTTTCCCCTTCGGAGGTTCCAGCGTTGTCCGAGGTTTGTACTGTCGTATGCTCGGGAGGAATTGCAGTATAAGATCCGTCGTCCGAAGCCTCGGAATTGTCGGCAGCCGAGGTTTCGTCATATACCGAAGGCTCGCTGTCCGAACGGTCCGTTTCTTCGCCGCCGTTTATTTTCTGACAGCCGGTGAAAAGAATAAAAGAAAATGCTGTCACAATACATATGCCGATTATTTTTTTCATCTTAATCTCCTTATTAGAATCAGAGAAATATTTGTCTGCACATTTTCAAGCCGCACTCTCAATCCCTACGAGAGTGCTTAGAGGTTCCCTTAATTATTTATCTGTAAATAATTTTACTTAAATAAATCAAAATGTCAAGCGAATTATGTCTTATTATGTGTTTTTAACAAATTTGGGACTGTCTGCACAGTCCCATTTGTAAATTATTTGTAATTTTATTGATCAAACTGTCAGTCTTCCGTTGGAGCCTATTTGAAGCAGAAGGATTTGTTCCTCTTCTCCCGTATCCGCATTAAGATAAATTAAAAGCTGCCTGCCCTCATCGTCTGCACAGTAAAATTCATAACAGTATCTTTCGTTAAGCCCGTCGGAAGGAATTACACAAAGATTTGACTCAAAAACCCTGATGGAGTCCGAAAGCTTTTCCGCAGCCTGATTTTCCGTTATTTTCGGAGTGCTTAAATCCCGGGCGGTGTGATTTGTAATGTATCCTCTTGCATCAAAGCCTAAAATTTCACCGTTATCCATTGCCACGGATACTTTAATAAGGTCGGTATACAAAACCACGTCTTCTTCGTCGGCATTATCCTCTTCGCCTGCAAAATTGCAGATGCAAACTCCGTTGTTTATTTCATAATAAGTGTCGGTATAGTCGTCTATTCCCAGCGAATCCAAATAATCCTCGGCAATATCCATGGCGTCTCCCGCCGTTACGGTTCCCTTTCCTACTGTACGGTATTTCAGCATATAGCTTAAAAATCCTCCCTGCTTTGTCACGGAAACGGTCGTACTGCCCTCCGTAAAAACGTATGAGGGCATTTTTCCGCCTTCCTCCTCGCTTATGCCGAGGTCGGTATTGCCGCTTGCTCTTATCGCCTTTTCCAAAGCCCTTTCCTGTGAAAATTCCTGTTGCCCTTTAAGCATTAAAGGTTCTTTTTCAAGAATATGGTCGGAAAAAGGACCGTCATAAATCAAAGTGGGATAATCGGAAAAGCCTTCTTCGAAATCCGTAAAACCCTCTGTAACATTAACGGATTGTTTTTTGTCCGCCGCTCCCGCTATATCGGAAAGAGTAATGTCTCCGTCCTCGATTTTTTTCTCAACCTGCCACATTTTTCCGCTTAAGTCCTCCGCATAGGAATAAAGGGTTTTGATATTTGCCTTTTCCTCGTCTGTAAGGGTTTCTCCCGCCCCCACCTTTTGAGCAAGGCTTTGGCTGTAATTGCCTACCTGCGACAAGAATTTGTAGGTCTGTTCAAGTCGGATATCCTCAATAGGGAGCTGAGCTAAGGCCGCCTTTGCGTTGGCAGCTTCGCTCCACAGCTTTCCCGACAGCTTATTCATCATTACGGGGGAATTGGAATACATACCTTTGTTTAAGGTGGTTTTAATGTTGTCAAGACTTAAGGACAAATCCTCAACCGCCCTCATATAGCTGTTCTGCATTCTTAGCTGACTGTCTCCCGCTCTGCTGCCGTTTTGAACCGCCAATGCTCCAAAGGTAAGAATAAGTGCCGCAGCAAAGCTGATTATTCTTACAAAGCACCTTTTGGTAATTGTTACCGTACTGTTTTTCATATTTTGAAAATCCTTTCCGAAATACGCTCTTATGCATTTCAAGGTTATTTAATACTGTTTTGGAAATATTTTTTGTAATATTTTTGAAAATATACTATTCCATAATTTAGAAAGATGTGATATAATAACCTCAGACTG
>DNUB01000239.1:0-449 GCA_003508605.1 Oscillospiraceae bacterium
TTATAAACTATATACGGAGGATAACTGAAATGACAAAAAAGGAAACAAAAGCAAAAGAGCTTAAGGAAAAGCTCTTTATGGAAAAGAAAAACTCGGGACTTATTATGACCGACGCAGAGATGAAAACCGCCGACAAATTTAATGAGGGCTACAAAAATTATTTGGACTGCGGCAAAACAGAAAGAGAAGCAGCCAATGCTGCCGTTGAGATTGCAAAAAAAGCGGGTTTTACCGAATTTAAAGCCGGTAAAAAGTATAAGGCGGGCGATAAAGTTTACTGCAATAACAGAGGCAAGGCTGTAATCTTTGCGGTTTTCGGAAAAGAGGATATAGAAAAAGGCGTAAATATTCTTGCCGCACATATCGACTCTCCTCGCCTTGATTTAAAGCAAAATCCTTTATATGAAGAAAGTGAGCTGGCTTTTTTCAAGACCCACTACTATGGCGGC
>DNUB01000239.1:689-3504 GCA_003508605.1 Oscillospiraceae bacterium
GAGCTGGCCTATCTCAAGACCCACTACTATGGCGGCATAAAAAAATATCAGTGGACAACCGTTCCTATGGCACTTCATGGTGTAATCAGCAGGAAGGACGGCAGCGTAATTGACGTTGTTATCGGCGAGGACGATAACGACCCTGTGTTTGTTGTTACCGATCTGCTTATACATTTAGCGCAAGAACAGATGAAGCTTAACGCTTCCGAGGTTGTCAAGGGCGAACAGCTTAACGTTCTTATCGGTTCAAGACCTTTTAAGGACGATGAAGGAAGCGAGCTTGTTAAGCTTAATATTATGAATATTCTTTTTGAAAAATACGGAATTGTCGAGGAAGATTTTCTTTCGGCAGAGCTGGAGCTGGTTCCGGCGTTTAAGGCAAAGGATATCGGCTTTGACAGAAGCATGGTGGGTGCTTACGGTCAGGATGACAGAGTATGTGCATATACTGCTCTTATGGCTACCGTTGACATTAAAGGTATTCCTTCAAAAACCGTTGTTACCGTTCTTACCGACAAGGAGGAAACCGGCAGCGATGGCAGCACGGGACTTTGCTCGTCCTATCTTGAGTATTTTATTTATGATATAGCGGAATGCTTCGGTAAAAACGGCAGGCATGTATTATCTGCTTCAAAGTGTCTTTCCGCAGATGTTAATGCCGGCTTTGACCCCAGCTTCCCCGATCCCTTTGAGAAAAAGAACTGCGCTTATGTCGGAAAAGGCACCTGTCTTACCAAGTTTACCGGATCAAGGGGCAAGAGCGGCACTAATGACGCATCGGCGGAATTTGTAGGCTATGTAAGAAAGATTTTTGACGAAAACAATATAATCTGGCAGACTGCCGAACTGGGCAAGGTTGATATCGGCGGAGGCGGAACCGTCGCTAAATATATCGCTAACTTAGACGTTGATACAATTGATTTGGGCGTTCCTGTACTATCTATGCATGCACCTTTTGAAATCACTTCAAAAAATGACGTTTATATGACTTACAAGGCTTTTGCGGCATTCATCAAATAAGAATACGCTCTCATAAAGTTATCACTCTTTTTAGGCATCGATTTCACAGTCTCCATCAAGCTCTGTTAAAATATCAAGTATTTATGCTTTTCTTGATTGCGAAAAAATGCTTGAATACCTGTGACGCTTTTGTGAAAGCAGCCTCCGATTCATTGTAAATTAAATACCGCACATTACCTTACGGCTTTTGTGCGGTATTTCTGTAAATCTGATAAAGCCTGTCTAATCACCGTTTTTTTATCATAAACATATAATTATAGATAAGGCGGTGATTATGTGATAAGAATAAAAAAGAAGCATCATATAGGTCTAAAGCTTATTGCCGTAGGATTGATTTTGGCAGGAATTATTTGGCTTGCAGATATGAGGGTTCGTCCCATTATCGAACAAACGGCAATATACCAAAGCAAAATTTTAGCTACACGCATAATCAACGACGCAGTATATGCCCAGCTTGACGATGTGGATTTTAACTACGGCAGTTTAGTAACGGTGTTTTATAACAGCGATAATGAAATAACCTCAATAGAAAGCAATATGCTCAACATAAACAAGCTTAAAGCGAAAATCAACAGCAGTGTAAACGACGAGCTTACAGATTTGGACAACCACGATTTAAGCATTTCCTTGGGTACGATTTCAGGCTTGACCTCTTTTTATAATCAAGGACCCCTTATTCCCGTCAAGGTCAAGCCTGAAGGGTATGTGGAAACCGTACTTATAAGCTCCTTTGAAAGTGCGGGTATTAACCAGACTCTCCACCGTATTCTGGTGCAGATAAAGGTGGATATCTCTGCAATTATCCCCGGCTATACCGCATCGGGAACTATTGATACACAATTTGTTATAGCCGAAACCGTAATCGTGGGAAGAGTACCCGAAGCATATACACACGTGATTTCGGGAAATGAAGATATTATCGGCGATATAAATGATTACGGAGCATTATACAATAACAGATAGCAATAACGTTAATAGTCACAAATTAACCGATGAACGAATTTCTGCTATTTGTTCCGCTTTCGGCGTCAAGGAATGCCGGCAATTAATCCAAAGAAATATAAAAGGAAATTATAAAATGGAAAACAATCAAATTGATTTTGAAAAAGCAAAAAAAAGACATTCCGTTCTTTCGGAAGAAATCGAAAAGCATAATTATTCATATTATGTGCTTGACAATCCCACAATAGAGGATTATGACTATGATATGCTTATGCAAGAGCTTTACCGTCTTGAAAAAGCATACCCTGAGCTTATAACTCCCCAGTCACCGTCTCAGCGTGTGGGAGGAAAAGCGGAAAGTTCTTTTGAAAAGGTTCAGCATACCGTTCAAATGGGCTCTCTTCAAGATGTGTTCAGCTTTGAGGAGGTAAGAGAATTTGATTCAAAGGTCAGAAAGGCACTTAAAAATCCGCCTGTTTATATTGTTGAGCCTAAAATAGACGGGCTTTCGGTTTCCCTCGAATATCGAAACGGTATTCTTGTAAGAGGTTCTACTCGAGGCGACGGCTTTATCGGCGAGGATATCACCGCCAACTTGAAAACAATAAAAAGCATTCCTTTAAGGCTGAAAAAGGAATTGCCCTTTATTGAAGTAAGAGGCGAGGTTTATATGCCAAAAAAGAGCTTTGAAAAGCTTATAAAGCAGCAGGAGATCGACGGAGAACAGCCGGCAAAAAACCCGAGAAATGCCGCCGCAGGATCATTAAGGCAAAAGGACAGCAGTGTAACGGCAAAACGAGAGCTTGATATTTTTATTTTTAATATCCAGCAGATAGAGGGAGCAGAGCTTTCA
>DNUB01000239.1:3779-7777 GCA_003508605.1 Oscillospiraceae bacterium
AGCAGTCCCTCGAATTTATGAAGGAATTAGGTTTTAAGGTCATTGACGGTTATCGGTCATATACCGATATAGAAAAAGCCGTTGAGCGGATAAACTCAATAGGAGAGGGAAGGGGAGAGCTTTCCTATGATATTGACGGCGCCGTTATTAAAGTTGATGATTTTAAAGACAGAGAAGTTTTAGGCGCAACTGCAAAAGTGCCTAAATGGGCGGTTGCCTTTAAATATCCTCCCGAAGAAAAAGAAACGGTGCTTAATGAAATAGAGATAAACGTGGGAAGAACAGGTGCGCTTACTCCCGTTGCCGTATTTGACCCAATCACCTTGGCTGGCACAACCGTTTCAAGAGCTACGCTTCATAATCAGGATATAATTTCGGATTTAGATGTAAGACTCGGCGATACGATTATTGTCAGAAAGGCGGGAGAAATAATTCCCGAGGTGGTAAGAGTAAAGACTCATGCAGAAAAATCACAGCCCTATCATATTCCTATGACTTGCCCCGCCTGCGGCACTGCGGCGGTAAAGGACGAGGATGAGGCGGTTATACGTTGTCCCAACATTGACTGTCCTGCGCAGCTTTTAAGAAATATCATTCATTTTGCATCAAGAAACGCCATGAATATAGAAGGACTTGGGGACGCAATAGTTGAATTGCTTGTTGAAAAGGGATATGTAAGGACAGTGGCGGACTTATATGCTCTTACAATGGCGGACGCTATGACGCTGCCGGGATTTAAGGAAAAATCCGCAGGGAATCTTATTTCGGCAATAGAAAATTCAAAGAAAAACGAATTGGACAGGCTTATATATGCTCTCGGAATAAAGGGCATAGGACAGCGTTCGGCAAAACTGCTGTGTCAGAAATTTCCGACTATGGAAAAAGTGATGAGTGCGGAAAAGGAGGAAATCGTTGAAATTGAGAATTTCGGCGATGTTTTGGCAGACAGCGTATATAATGCTGTGAGAGAGCCTCACAGAATAGAGCTTATAAGGCGTTTGCGGGAATACGGTCTTAATATGAGCTATACGGTAAAGGAAACGGGAAAAAAGCTTGAAGGACTAAAGTTTGTGCTTACAGGTACGCTGCCTGCTATGACAAGAGACGAAGCAAAGACGCTTATAGAAAACAACGGCGGAAAGTGCATCGGCTCTGTTTCCTCAAAAACAAATTATGTATTGGCAGGAGAAGACGCAGGAAGCAAGCTTATCAAGGCTCAGCAAATGGGAATTGCAATTATAAGCGAGGAAGAGCTTTTGAATATGCTGGAGAATTAGGGCGTCCACAGTCAATAGAAATTCGTGCAATGGCATCTTTTCGGATAGCCCCCGGTATTAGAGGTGCATTTTTAAAAAACCAGGGTAAAGAAAAAAATTAAAGGAAGCATATCGGTTATGAAAAAAGTAATTGTACTTATTATTGTTTTAGTCGTTGGTATTGCGGCTTCATTATGTCTTGTTTTTGCTCCCCGGATGCAAAAAGAACAGCCTTCTGTTTTGCCCGGCGGCGAAGATGATACCGAAAAGACAGATGTCGAAGGCACAGATCCCCTTTTCCTGAGCTTTTCTCATCAGGATACGTTTTATGATGAACCAATTCAGATAGAAATAACCTGTAAGGACGAGGAGGCGGAGATTTACTATACCTTGGACGGCTCTACCCCCGACAAGACCGATACGAAGTACAAGGGCGCAATTAACATAAAATCAGGTGCGGAGGTAAAAGCCACAACTATAAAAGCTATTGCGATAAAGAGCGGAGAACAGTCAGCAGTTCAAACAAAAAGCTATGTTACCGGCAAGAAGGTGTTTGAAAGATTTGATGATTCAACATATGTATTTGTTTTATCATCCGATCCTTATAATTTGTACGATTATTATTACGGAGTTTGCGTTGAAGGCTATATTCGCGATCAATGGCTCAAAACCGAATACAAGGGAGGAGAAATACCCTATAATGCACCTGCAAACTGGTATATGAGCGGTCGTGAAAGCGAAAGAGATATGTATGTTGAGGTATATGACAGCAAGGGAAATCAGCTTATTGACCAAGCGGCGGGAGGAAGAGTAGTAGGCGGATACTCCAGAGCCACCGAACAAAAATCATGGCGGCTTATTGCAAGAAACGAATACAGCGAGGGAAACGGTAAATTTAAATACCCGTTTTTCGGAGTTACAACCGATGCTTACGGTCAGCTTATGACAAGATATGACAGAATCACTCTTAGAAATAATGCAAATGACAGAGAGTTCGCAAGCGTACGTGACGAAATAGCCATGGAGCTTGCCAAGCAGGCAGGTTTGCCCGATACGCAGGAAACTGTTCCCGCCGCCGTATTTCTTAACGGGAAATACTACGGCTTTGCATGGCTTCACGAGGCTTACTGCAATGACTATCTTGAAAGTACATACGGAGGAAACAAAGAGAATTTCAAAATAGTCGGCGGCAAAGAATCTGCTATTGACAGCTATGACGACGAGCAAAGCTTAAACGATTATAATTATATGCTTGATTTGGCAAAAAGCGGATTAACAAACGATTCAAGCTTTGAGGAATTCTGCAGTCTGGTTGATATAGACAATTTTATGCTGTATTATGCCATTCAGGTTTATATAAACAATGAGGACTGGCCGGGAAACAATTTTAAGGTATGGCGTTATTATCCCTCTGAAAATGAAGAAATTAACAGCCCTTATTTAGACGGTAAGTGGAGATTCCTGCTTTTTGACGCAGAGTACGGCATGGGGCTTTACGGAAACGGATACAGAGAGCCTACAATCTCATATTTGCTTAACGGACGTCATATGCAGGGCGAATCGGCTCTTTTAAAGGCCGTACTTGAGCGTGACGACATGAAGATGCGCTTTGCAAACACCATATGCGACTTGATGTATGGAAAATTAAGCTATGAGAACGCAAATAAAGTAATTACCGAGAAAATCGAATTATGTAACAAGGAATGTATGTATGCCTTAGATAAAGGAATTACATCAACATGGGCAAACGAAAACACCTTTAACGACAGCAGAAATCAGATAAGGGACTTTTTCAAAAACCGTGAGAAAATAATGATAAAGGATATGAAAAAGGTGTTCGGCTACGGTGATGAAATGTATACTGTTACAGCAGCTTCGGACAAAGGCGGAGTGATATATTTAAATTCGGTTGAAATAAGCGGCGGAGGCTCCGAAACGAGAAAATATTTTAAGGAGTGCTCGGTAAGCTTGTCGGCCAAGGCTTATATGGGGTATAAATTTTCTTATTGGAATATTAACGGTCAGCGATTTGAAAACAGCGAAATTACTGTTGATAATTCAATGACATCTGACGGAAAGCTGAACATAAAAGCAGTTTATGAAAAAACAAACGTTACAGGCGAGGCAATATATATCAGCAAGCTTGACACGGCGGGAAAAGGCGACAGTATAGCTATTTATAACCCAAATTCCGAGGCTGTGACTATAAATAATTATTATCTATCGGATAAACTTAGTCAGCTCGACCGCTGGACGATTCCGACGGTTACTATAGAGGCGGAAAGCGAACTCATTATTGTCTGCAAAAATAACAAAGAGGAATCGGCTTTACAGAAGCTTGTAACCAATTTTAATCTGAAAACGGGCGAAACCGTTTATTTATCTGATCCTGCAGGAAATGTTATTTCCAAGGCTGAGGTTGTAGATATGAATGAGGGAGAGGTTTTGGTTAGAAGAGATGATGGCAGGTATGAGATTAGGACTGATGGATAGGCGTAGGATTTTAATCTTGTATTGTAATTGTATTTGAAATTCGGTTCCCCCGATTGCGTAAAATTTTCATTTTACGCAATTAGGTATGCTTCAATATAACAATAAGGAAATTAAAACAATGTCAACAAACTTTAATTATCGTGAAGACGCCCCCGATTACCTGATAGACTTTTTGGATTATACGGGCACAATAAAAAACCGCTCTTTACTGACAATAAAAAATTATTACTGTGATCTGCGGTTATTTTT
>DNUB01000239.1:8058-9164 GCA_003508605.1 Oscillospiraceae bacterium
ACTGTGATCTGCGGTTATTTTTTCGTTATCTGAAAGTTCAAAGAAATCCCGAACTGAAAAACGAGGATTTTTCACAAATAAGAATATCCGATATTCCGGAAAGCTATATTAAATCCGTAACCTTAAGCGATATTCTCGGATTTTTGACATTTACTTCGGATAAGTGCGAAAACCACCAAAAGGCTCGGGCGCGCAAGGCTGTTTCGATAAGGCAGTTTTTTAAATATCTGACAGACAATAAGGGGTGGTTTGAAGTCAGTCCTGCGGCAAAATTGCAGCTTCCTTCGCCCAAAAATGCGCTTCCAAAGCACTTGACCATCGAACAGGCAAATCAACTGCTTGCAGAATGCTCCGAAATAAATGATTGGACGGATTTGCGCGATTACTGTATGATCACCTTTTTTTTAAATTGCGGAATGCGGCTTTCTGAACTTGTGGGAATCTCCGTTACTGATTATATTCAATCTACAGACCCCAAAACAAATCAAAAGTACTCCTTTTTAAAAGTTTTAGGTAAAGGAAGCAAGGAGCGGATTATTTATTTGAACAACGCCTGCGTTTCTGCCTATGAAGCTTATATGAAGGTCCGTCCCCAGGTTCGGGGAGAAAAAGCTCTTTTCCTGAGCAGCAGAAATAAAAGAATTTCTAACCGACGGGTTGAACAGATTATTGAAGAAAAGCTGATGAGGTCCGGATTATCGGGCTATGGTTTTTCGGTTCATAAGCTAAGACATACAGCAGCTACCTTGATGTATCAAAACGGAGTTGACGTCCGTGTTCTGAAAGAGGTTTTAGGGCATGAAAACCTTAATACAACGCAGATTTATACCCATGTTTCAAATAGTCAGATCAAACAGGCTATGGATCAGAATCCTTTATCTGACATAAATGCTCCCGATAAACCAAAAAGCAGCACTTAATTTAACTTATTACTTAATTTTTAAAACTAACATTGTTATCTTTAGCTAAATAATCCAAATTCTTATTGTGTACTATAACAATTGAAATAAAGCCGTCTTTAAGGTATAATACTAATCATAGGTTGGCTGTAAGCGGCTTAGTTAAGTTAGCCAAGTTAGCGCACAATACTAAAAAGAAATTATGGA
>DNUB01000239.1:9458-10567 GCA_003508605.1 Oscillospiraceae bacterium
AATTATGGAGGAATGAAAATGAAACTTAAAAAAATTTTAGCCACGACTGCTGCGTCTGTAATCGCAGTCAGTGCATTAGCTGCTAATTCAAGTGCAAATATTTATGTTCCCGAAGAAAAAGAAGCTACGCTGGATGATATGGCAAGCGGCAACTGGCTTATTACTCTTTACAGAACGGGAGACGATAAAAGACCCGATATTGATTTCGGCATTGATCTTACCAAGGTAAGAGATATAACCTTCTACGGAGAAATCGTCGTAGGTGCTAAAGGTGAGGAAAAGGGCTTAACGCTTGAGGATTTTGACTTCACCACTATGGACGACAAATTCGGAGGAGCATGCATTACTTCTGCAAACGGCGGAACGATCGGTTCTAAAGACAAAAACGAAGACGGTACCGATAACGAGCTTTATAAAAAATACAACTGGAATAATTCCGCTACTGACGGAAGCGACCAGTCTACCGATGAATGGTGGGGCTTCCCCTTGCCCGGCGACTCTGCTGAGGGATCTTCGGATTTAGGCGACGGAACCAATCAGAGCGGTGCCTCCTATACTAAATCAAATATAATGAAGTATTTAAATCCCTATTCATATTCATATCACAAAAAAATCAGCGCAGACAATGCTTGGGTTGAAGGCGGTACCTTGTATCGTGTCGGACTGCAGGAATGGCAAAATAACGAATACTTTAACTTTAAGGTTAACCTTTGTATTATTGCTGATGAAAACGGACAATTTATCATTGCATTTGATGAAAAGGGTAAGAACCTTACTGCCGACGAAGCAAATAAGCTGAAAACAGAATATGAAACTCCTAAGGCTGACGCTCCTTCAAATACTGAAGCTTCAGGCACACAGGCTTCCTCTGAAGGTACAAAGAATCCTGAAAATACCGGCGACGCAACAGGCAGCGGCAGTACTGCCAACACAGCGGCTACTACTTCCGCTTCCTCATCTTCAGACAGCTCTTCAAATGTAGGCTTGATTATCGGAATCGTTGCAGCTGTGGTTGTAGTAATCGTTGTTGTAGTTATCATTGTTGTTAAGAAAAAGAAATAAAAATCATAAATTTTCTTATAAAAAAGAGTCTGAATAACGAACCGTGT
>DNUB01000012.1 GCA_003508605.1 Oscillospiraceae bacterium
TTCCAATATGGTAAACAGCGGCATCAATACCGTTGGCGTAATTACAAAGGCTAACTATCAATCCTTGATAGATCATTTGGGCTCGGGCGCAGAATGGGATTTGTCAAGAAAAAACGGCGGACTTCATCTCCTGCCTCCCTACGGACACATTAACGGCGGTCTTTACAGAGGAAGATTGGAAGCTTTGTCCGGAGTGCTTGACTTTTTGCGCTATTCTGACGCTGAGTATGTTCTTATTAGCGATACCGATGTTATATGCAATCTTGATTTTAAAAAGGTACTTGAAAGCCACGAGGAGACAGGCGCAGACATTACCGTTGTTTATACAAAGATGGTTTGTGATTCTGAACGCTCAAAGACAAAAACCCTTTTAAGCGTCAACGATCAGGGCAAAATTTATGATGTTCTTGTTCGTCCCGAAATCAGCGGCGAGCATAACGTAAGCCTTAATATGTTTGTTATGAAGAAGGATTTTTTGCAGAATCTTGTAATTGAAAAAGCTGGAAAGAATATGTACAGCTTTGAGGTTGACGTTCTTCAGCATATGCTGCCGGAGCTTAATATCTTTGGTTATCGCTTTGACGGCTACACTGCTCAGATCGACTGCATTAAGACTTATTTCTCCGCTAATATGGAGCTTATGAATCCTAATGTCCGCAAGGAGCTGTTTAACAGCGACGATCCCATATATACAAAGGTTCGTGACGAAGCTCCCGCAAAGTACGGTCTTGACGCAAAGTGCAGAAATTCTATTGTTGCAGACGGCTGTATGATTGAGGGCACTGTTGAAAACAGCGTGCTTTTCAGAGGCGTAAAGGTTGGAAAGCATGCGGTTGTAAGAAACTGTATTCTTATGCAGGACACCGTTGTTGGCGAAAAGTGCGAAATGAACTATGTTATTACCGATAAACAGGTTCTTATCGGAAATTATCGCAGCATCGGCGGAACAGAAACATATCCTGTTTTCGTAGGAAAGCGTGCATCTGTATAATTACATTTATCTGTGATTTAGAAACTAAAAAAGCCGACATCTTTGCCGGCTTTTTTGGATAAGTAAAGATATTTCATTGAAAGGATTACTGAAATGTTAGACAGAATTATTCAAAGAGAAATTTTTATAGATGACAAAGAAACCTACAAGGCTCAGGCGGAAGCCCTTAAAGTGCGTATGAGAAAATTAGAGCAGGAGATCAAGGAAAAAAAGCTGCCTGTTATAATTGCCTTTGAAGGCTGGGGGGCGTCCGGAAAAGGTTATGTTATCGGAAAAACCATCAACTGTCTCGACCCCCGCTCCTACAAGGTTTTTTCCACGGTAAAGCCTACCGATGCGGAAAAACGTATGCCTCTTATGCACAGATTCTGGAATAATATACCCGAAAAGGGAAAGCTGTGTATTCTTGACAGAAGCTGGTATCAGGAGATAGTGCCGGCCGTTCTGGAAAGCGGTATTACCGAAGAGGAAGCTGTTGAAAGAATGAATATGGCGAACGTTTTTGAGCGTCAGCTGACCGACGACGGATATTTGATTATTAAGATTTTTTTGCAGATTGACAGCAGTGAGCAGAAACGCCGTTTTAAAAAGCTCCTTGACAGCAAAAGCACAAACTGGCGTGTTACCGATCTGGATCTAAAGCGCAACAGAAATTATGATAAGTATTTTGTACAGTATGATAAAATGCTTGAATATACTAACACAGAATATGCTCCATGGGTTGTTATAAACGCCGAAAACAAGTACCGCACCGTATGCGAGGTATTTAAAACAATAATTGCGGCCGTCGACGATAGGCTGATGAATCGTCCGTTATCTATAGGTGAAACGCCAAAGCGTAAAATTTCCAAGGAAATATTTACAATGGCAACAAAAGCACCTTTATCCTTAGTTAATCTTAATAAAACATTAAGCGAGGACATTTATAGCGAGGAGCTTAAAAAGCAGCAAAAGCGTTTGTCTAAGCTTCATCAGCGTTTATATGCCTTAAAGCTTCCCGTGGTTATTTGCTTCGAGGGCTGGGACGCTGCCGGAAAGGGCGGAACCATACGCAGAATTGCTTCCGCACTTGATCCGAGAGGATTTGAGGCTGTTCCTGTTGCTGCGCCTGCTCCTTATGAGCTTAACCGTCACTATTTATGGCGTTTTTGGCAGCATATGCCTAAAACAGGTCATGTGGTAATATTTGACAGAACATGGTACGGCAGGGTTATGGTTGAAAGGTTAGAGGGCTTGACGGAGGAAAAGCGTTGGAGAGCCGCTTATCAGGAAATCAACGAGTTTGAAAATAATCTTTATGAAAGCGGAGTCCTTGTGCTTAAATTCTGGATGCACATTGACAAGGATGAGCAGCTGCGCCGTTTTAACGACCGTATGAACACTCCTGAAAAGCGTTGGAAAATAACCGATGAGGACTGGCGCAACAGGGACAAGTGGGATCAGTACGAGATTGCGGTAAATGAAATGCTGCAAAAAACATCTACCGATTTTGCTCCATGGCATATTATTGAGAATAACGACAAGAAGTACGGAAGAATCAGAACCTTGAATATTATCAATGATACTATTGAGATGTGGATTGAGAAGCACCGTTAATAGGGAAGAGTAAAACTGCGGTTGACGCATTTTAGATGTGTTTTTATCGGGATTTGGACAGAATATTCTCTGTTAGTGGCGGTTATGGTACTTTGTGATTGAGTCTGAATAACGAACCGTGTAAATGTCAATAATATCCA
>DNUB01000002.1 GCA_003508605.1 Oscillospiraceae bacterium
ACAGAACCGCTCATATAAAGATTCTGTTTGACGAATACAACGGCATAAGAATACCCTCGTCTGCCATCCATTATAATGATAAGGGCGAAAAAGGCGTATTTATAAAGGTCGGTGTAAACATTTATTTCAGATACATTGATACTGTACGTACCGATGGGGACTATACCTTGGTAAAGGATACAACGGGTAAAAAAGGATTTTTGTCCTTATATGATTCGGTAATAGTTGAAGGGACTGATTTATATGACGGAAAAATCGTACTTCAATAATGAGTATTTGCTTCAGATTAAAGATAATTATAACAGAATCGCCGAAAATATAGGCAAGGCTCTCAATAATGCGGGACGAAGGGATAAAGTAAGGCTTATGGCAGTAACTAAGACTGTTCCTTATGAAATAGTCAATTATTCCGCTGAATTGGGTATTGATTTATTAGGCGAGAACAGGGTGCAGGAATTTCTTGGCAAATATGAATATTATGACAGGAAATGTCAAATTCACTTTATTGGGGCGTTACAAAGCAATAAGGTTAAATATATAGTTGATAAGGTAAGTATGATTCATTCTGTTGACAGTATTAAATTGGCGAATGAAATAAACAAACACTGTAAGTCAAGCGGACGGAAAATGGATATCCTGATTGAGGTAAATATCGGAAACGAGGCGAGTAAAAGCGGCGTGGACCCGGATAAATTGTCCGAGCTTGCCGAGTACTGTACTTCGCTTTCGGACGTTACCTTAAGGGGATTTATGGCGATTCCGCCTATTGATATTAACGGCGGCAGCTGCAAATACTTTGAACGTATGGAGCGTATTTACAGCGATTACAAAAGCAAGCTCGGCGGGCAGATAGACACTCTTTCAATGGGTATGTCCGCCGATTATGAAAATGCTGTGGCGTACGGTTCTAATATTGTCAGAATCGGAAGCGCATTATTCGGTAAAAGAAGTTAATTCAGCGGCAGCTGCTTAAACTTTTGATTTAACTTAGCACTACAAATGAAAGGAAACATTAAAAATGAAGTTCGTTGACAAATTAAGAAGGCTTACCGGTTCAGAAGACGATGATGACGATGAGAGAGATTATGATATAGACGAAGGGGAAGATGACGACGGTATGGATTATGAGGACAGCATACGCCCAAGACGCTCAAGCAGTATTTCCTCCGCTTCAAGCGCAGGCAAGGTACTGAATATCCCTGCAACTACAAGATTACAGGTGGTGGTTGTCAAGGCGGAAAAGTTTACTGACGCAGGAGAAATTGCAGACCATTTTAAAAATAAAAGGGCTGTTGTTTTAAACCTTGATAATACCAATAAGGATATTGCTAACCGCCTTATTGACTTTTTGGCAGGGGTGGCTTATGCTTCTGACGGCGAATTAAAGCGTATTGCCAATACATCATACATTTTAGTTCCTTACAATGTAGATATTTCGGGCGATATGCTGGAGGAGCTTGAAAGAAATAACTCGGACAGCTTTATCTGATGAAATTTACTTGGCCTGTCAATTCAGAGGAAAAAAATTTTTGCAGACATATTGACGATTTAATATTTTCTTCGCAAAAACAATTTTGCGTAAGATTCAGCGGCTTTTTAACGGAAAGAGAGCAAACGCTTGCATTAGCCGAAGCGCATTCTTTAGGAGTTGAATGTTCTTTTTTCGGAGGATATGCCGATGCTTCAAGAAAAATTTTTGCTGCACCAAAGGCTTCTGATGAAGAGTTTCCTTTATCCGCAATAACTTTCCTTTTTCGCAGGCAGGACAACCTTACACACAGGGATTTTTTAGGTGCTTTGATGTCTTTAGGTATTAACAGAAACCTTATAGGCGATATTAAGGTTGGTCAAGGCGAGGCAATCATTTTTGTATTATCAACCGTATCTGCTCTTATTTTGGATGAAGTAAAGAAGATAGGCAATGTTGGCGTTAAGGCTACTGAGGGAATATGTACCCGGCTGCCGAAGCAGGAATTTGACGTTTTGAATCTGACGGTGTCATCTTTAAGAATTGATGCTGTTGTTTCGGCGGTATGCGGTATCAGCAGGGAAAAATCATATTCACTGATTCGTTCGGGTTCAGTGATCGTCAGCGGCATTCAGGTCGGCAGTTCTTCCGAAATAATTGATATTGACGAGGTTTTTTCGGTTAAAGGATATGGAAAATACTTCCTGTCGGAAATCGGGAGTTTAACCAAAAAGGGAAAAGTACATATAAAAATAAAAAAATATAAATAACAACTAACGGAGGCTTTTAATGGAAGCAAAGGATATCATTGACAAGAAGTTTAACAAGGGTCTTAACGGATACAAAATGGAAGAGGTAGACGAGTATCTTCAAGAGGTTTCTACCGAATTTCTTAATCTGAAAAAACAAAATGATGAGCTTGAAAAGAAAATGGAGGTATTGGCAGATAAGATCCGTGAATACCGAAAAGACGAGGACGCCATAAAGGAAGCACTTTTGGTGGCACAGAAACAGAGCAATGCTGTTTTGGCTTCCGCCAAGGAAAAATCCGAGAAAATGCTCAGCGATTCAAAGGAAAAATCTGAAAAGATGATCAAAGACGCCGAGGATAGAGTAAAAGAAAAAGACGCTTACGGTAAAAAGCTTGTAGACGACGCCAATGCCGAAAAAACAAGAATTGTTGCGGAGTGTGAGCGCAAGGCAGCTGAAATCAAGGCTAATATGGACGCCGAAACCAAAAAACAGGAATCCATTATTGCCAAGACAAGAGACGAAAGCAACAGCTTTGTTGAAAAGCTGTTAAAAGAATATCAGGAACACATTGCCTATATCAAGACTATTCCCGAAAAGTGCCAGAATCAGTTTGTACTTAATATGAAGGATTCGCTGAAAATAGAAGAACAAAAAAAGGCACAGGAAGCTGCAAAGCCTAAGGCTGCAGTACCTGCGGCACAACCTGCTGTCCCTGCCCCCGCTCCCGCTCCCGCAAAGAATGCCAATAAAGCGTCCGCATCTGCAGAAAAGCCTGAAGAAAAGAAGCAGCCTGCCAAATTAGAGAATATGGCCGCTAAGAAGCCCGAGGAAATTGCTTTGGAAAAAACCTCGGAAATTGCTTCCAAACAGGTATTTGAAGAAGAGGCAGTTGCGGAAGAGGTTGAAGAGTTTGATGAAACAAATCCTCTTTTTGACAAGACTAAGCATAAATCTAAATTTGAAAAGCTTCAGTTTGGCAATAATAATAAAAATAAAGAGTGATTATTA
>DNUB01000157.1 GCA_003508605.1 Oscillospiraceae bacterium
ATTTTTAAAGAAATTTTTGGAGGTAAAAATGTTTAATTTCAGAGCACATTTTTATGGCAGCGATGTTTACATAAACGAAAAATACAGGTTTGATTCCAACGAGATTTTAACAGCATATCTGAATGACAAGCACTACAATTATTTTGTAAAGAAGGATTTTGTCTACTACCTAAAATACTTCAAAAGGCACTTGCTTGTTGCCCCTGATATGGATTATCAGGACTACATAAACTACAATGACACGGTTTACAAGTCAATGAGTTTTACCGACTCACTCAACAAAATATTAAAAAAATTACCGCCCTACAACAAAATTTTAAGCGACCAAATTACAAGACTTGATGATATTTTAAACATTTACAGCTACTTTTTTGAGGACGGCTTGGATTCCGATGATTACGCCTATGGTCAATTCAATGAGGACACAGTGAATGAATATGGCATTGGAGAAAAGAACGATATAGGTAATTATTCTATACGCCTTTTCAAATTTCAGCTTTCCCCTCCCGAACATATTGATATGGAAGATGACGATACGAGACACTCCCTCCGTGAATTAAATCATAACATATCAGCATTCTTTGATTTTTATATCGGATATGTAACAGCGTATTTGCAAGTGCATGAAGTATACAAACTGTTTTTGATAAAGCATTATCATCAAAAACAATCCTTCCCGACAGCCAATGAAATCGCACAGTATTTCAATGATTTTAACAGCAGTCAATCCAAAAACTTTAAAAAATTGAAGTACAAAATAGAGAGCTTTGGATACAAGGCATTGTACGACAAAAACAAAAACTTAATATTATGTGAGGAGCTAACCTTTGGCGATTTAGGCTCATTCCTCTACTATGATTTCTTCAACGGAATCAAGCAAAACTATGTTTCGAACCGCTGCCATAACTGCGGCAAGTTCTTTCTAATCGGTGGCAGTTGGTACTACACCTATTGTGACAGAAAGCTCAAATATGAATCCGATAAAACTTGCCGTGATGTAGGTTCCAAGAACCGTTACGACGACAAGTGCAAGAACAACCCCATTTGGCAGACCTACAACCGAGCCTACAAAGCACACTATGCCCGCTACATGAAAAAGAAGATGACGATTGCGGAGTTTGAGGAGTGGTCGAGGTTTGCTTCGGAAATTAGGGATACGGCGTTGGCGGGGAAGATTGAATTTGATAAATATTATGCGGATATTAGGAAATAAAAAAAGCTGAGGCGGCGTTTTGCCGCTTCAGCTACATTAACCATATTATTTCTTTGCTTTTAAAACATAATTTTTATTTATGCCAGATTATGAAGCAATTTTCAATTTAAGTAGATTTTTTAACAGACTTCTTTAAAAATCAGGCACTAAATATATAATCTCCGCTTGAATTTTTTCTGCAATTGTTTTTCAGCCAATTACACCATGATTGAGCGTATGAGTCGCTTTTGTAGTTGATGTTTGCTTTATAGCTGTTTCCGCCAACCGTAACCGATACCTTTCCTTGATAATATGTTGCCCACGGATTAATTACTTTGCCGTAATTGTTAGGATTATAAAGTTCAAAATGTAAATGGTTTCCGGAGCTGTTTCCTGTGGTTCCCATATATCCGATTACCTGTTTACGGCTAACTGATGAGCCGACGTTAACTTTTGCAGAATTTTTAAGATGACCGTACAATGAATACAAGCCGTTTTGATGTTTAATTACAACATAGTAGCCAAACCCGCCGGATTGATAGCCCTTGTCAACAACGGTGCCTTTTTCAACAGCGTAGATTGCATCGCCGGAACTGCCGGCAATATCAAAAGCATTATATATGTTACTTCTCACGCTGTGATTTTTGGGATTACCCGAGTTGTAGTAACGATACATCGTAGAGATATAGTTAGATTTTTGGCACGGCCAAACGGGACTGAATGAATTTGAGAAAGCGCAATATTTATTATAGTCGGTTTTGCTGCACCAGCCTATTCTCCACTTACCGCCGCTGACTGGATAGAGAATTTGATAGTTGTTTCCGCTTGTAGCCATTAAATAAACAGTATCACCTTTTGATACATAGTAGCTTGACGAGGTAGATACGCCTTTTCTGTACGAGCAATAAAATTTGCCTGTCGCAATTGTTTTTGCATGAGAACCGTTATTGTCGGTAATAGCTGAAAGTGCAATATAAGCATAGGCGCGCTTTGAGCCGATCGGGTATGAAACCTTTGCCCAATATGTTCCTTTGGAATTTTTGCCTACATCGCATAGATAAAGCTCATCACTCTTATTATCAATATAAGCAGTGGAGGATTTACCATAGGTGATACTACCGCGAGTTGTTAAATTGCTGTTCGTGTAGGGGATTGTTCTTCCGGAGGAAGAAAGTGTATAAACTTTTGCGTATTTGCTGTTTGTCAGAATGTCAAAAGCGGTTATACTTGCCGCCGATGACGGAATTGCCAAAGCGGACATAAATCCGACCAAAGTTACCAGTGTCAATAAAAGTGATAAAATCTTTTTCATAATGAACGCTCCTTTCAAAAGCTTAATAGAACCTAAATTCTTACTTTTTTGACTTTTTGAAACCGTGAACCTGTGTGGTCATTTTGTGACCAAATCACCTCCCTTGTTGAAGATTAAATCTTGTTAAAACCACCTTAATAAGCGTATACGCACCATCTCCTTTCTAAGACTGATTATAACACAACTAAGAGTCGAGCCGTTTCATGTTCGTCAATGCGCCGTGAATTCGGCTGAACATTCTCTCCTCCCTTCTGATCATATTATAAGGCTTGATGCTTCGAGGCGATTTTTGCGTGTCAAGACCTTGTAGGACTTATATAGAGTTTTTCCTCCTTTCTGATTATATTATAAGTTGTTGAATTCCTAACGGAATTATGATTGTCAACTCTTATCAAGGCATTTGAATTCCCTTAAATTTTTTATAATAGAAACTCCTTTCATTATAAATATTAACACAGCCTTTGCTCGTCTTTGAGCGTAATTGTGTCATCAAGCAGGAACAAAGGATCGTAGATTTCCGACCGAAAACGAATTCCGTTGGTATATTCGTATTGGAATATGTCGCCGATTTTTAGTATATAACCCACTGTCTTGAAATGAATATTGGTTATTCGGAAACGGTTCTTTCCCGCTGCAATGACGAACCCGCAAGGTTTATTGTTGTCGGAAAGGACTGTCATTGTGCCGTTTCGTTTCCTTTACTGAAATTTAAAGTTCTTGTCATATAACCTCCTTCATTTGTTGTGATATTGAATTGAATTGAATCTGTGTGTTTAGTGGTATCACCGCCTTTCTGTTTTTAATATACATCCATAAATTTGGAAATGGATTTTGCTTGCCAAGATTCGTTGCTTTCTTAAGCTAAACTGCTGAAAGATAATAGGTAAAAAGAAAAGCCCCTTAATGGAGCTTAAGAAAATATAAAATGATATTATTGCTTAAATTTGGACTTGATTTTTTCAATATTATTGCGACACCTTATAGTAGCCGGGTGGTTTTCGCCGAGAACCGACAGCCTTATTTTAAGAGCCGTGCTGCAATATTCCAAAGCTTTGTCATAATCACCCAAACTATCATAAACATAACCGATATTGTTATAGCTTGTGGCTGTATCGGGGTTGTTATCACCGAGAACAGACAGCCTTATCTTAAGAGCCATGTTATAATATTCCAAAGCCTTTTCATAATCGCCTAAACTATCATAAGCATAGCCGATATTGTTATAGCTTGCGGCTGTATCGGAGTGGTTTTCACCGAGAGTCGACAACTGTATCTTAAGAGCAGCGTTGTAATATTCCAGAGCCTTGTCATAATCGCCTAAGCTATCATAAACAGCACCGATATTGTTATAGTTGCTGGCTGTTTTGGGGTTGTTTTCACCGAAAGCCGACAACGTTATCTTAAGAACTGCTTTGAAATATTCCAAAGCCTTGTCATAATTCTCTAAAACATAATAAACATAACCAGTATCGTGATAGCTTGCGGCTATATCAGGGTGGTTTTCATCGAGAATCGACAGCCTTATCTTAAGAGCCGTGTTATGATATTTCAAAGCCTTGTCATAATCGCCCAAACTATAATAAACATGGCCAATATTATTATAGCTTGTGGCTGTATCTGGGTGGTTTTCACTGAGAACCGACAACTGTATCTTAAGAGCTGTGTTGTAATGTTCCAAAGCCTTGTCATAATTGTTCAAACTACTATAAACATGACCGATATTATTATAGCTTCTGGCTGTATCGGGGTGGTTTTTGCCGAGAGACAGCCTTATCTTAAGAGCCATGTTATAATATTCCAAAGCCTTGTCATAATCGC
>DNUB01000202.1 GCA_003508605.1 Oscillospiraceae bacterium
TTTTTCGGGGTGGTTCGGGGCATTCGGGGAGGATTTTTCGGGCGGGTTATTTTTCGGGCGATTGTGAATTTTTTGGAAAAGGGGTCAAAATGTCTAAATTTTCAATGTTTATGAAGGAAAACAAAAAGGTTAAGGAAAATGCGAAATTTGCGGCTACAAATTCTCTTTGCGATTCGGAGGGCAAGCCTCTTATGTGGGAGCTTAGGCATATAAGCTCCAAGGAAAACGAGGCGATACGGGATTCCTGCATCGTGGAGACGGCGGTGGCGGGAAAGAGCGGGGCGGTGCGCTCCAAGCTGAAAACCGGGCTTTATGTGCAGAAGCTTATTGCGGCGTCGGTGGCTTTTCCCGATTTGTACGACGCCGAATTACAGGACAGCTACGGGGCGAAAACCCCCGAGGAGCTGCTTATGGCTTTGGTGGACGATCCGGGAGAGTATAACCGTTTAGCCGAGTTCGTACAGCACTTTCAGGGCTTTGACCTTTCTCTTGACGAAAAGGTGGAACAGGCAAAAAACTGATCGAGGAAGGGGATGGGGAGGCTAATTACGCCTACTATGCCCTTCACAAGCTTAATATTTTACCCTCCGCTTTTCTTGAGATGGATATGCAGGAAAAGGCCTTTGTTATCGCCGCCATACAGATCAGAGTCGATGAGGAGAAGAAGGAAAGGGAGAAAAGGAAAAAGGAATCGGGAAGGGGGAAGTGAAAATTGGGCAGCTTCGAGTTTTCTTGTGCGGTGAACAGGCTTGACATCGTTAACCTGTTTTCCTTTTTTGAAGAGCTTCAAAACGTTTTTATCGGCGGATTTTTACGGGAGGAAGGCTTAAAAAGCGCAGTTATCGATTTTCCCCCTGCGGCGGATCGGGAGCGTTTTGAAAGAAGCTCCCGGGTTTTACGGACCGTGGAGCGGCGGGAAGCCCCCTGCGGGGCCGACGGCAATGTAAGCTTAAACGTGCCGATCCGATTTGCGGTTAACGGCTTTTCGGACAAGGGGTATTTTTTTCCCTCGGATAAAAGGGAGCTTGTTTTTAATAAAAGCGATCTTTTATTGCGGGATATTCGGGATTTTAATTTTTTTAATTCGGAAAATTTGTTTTTTTCGGGCATAGGAAAGCAGCGGACTCTTGAATCGGAGGGTCTTATTCGTCAAGGGTGGAATGAGAGCCTTGCGGGCAAGGGAGGGGAGCGGGCGGCCGATGGGCTTTTTCGCTCCGAAAAAGGCTTGCTTCAAGGATATGAAGGGGAGCCGTGCGCCGTCGGGGCAGGTGTGCCGAAAGGGGGGGACGCTTTTTTGACATGGCGGGAGGGCGTTTTTTCGTTAGGATCGGAGGGCGGTTTTTCGTTAGGGAGAAAGGGCGTTTTTTCTTTAGGATCGGAGGAGATTTTTTTGTCGGGGCGGAAGGTATTTTTCGAGGGAATGACGCAGCGTCTTGCGGCGGTAAGACTGTTTTCGGGGGAAAATCGGTTTTTTGAAAAATCGGGAGAGGAAGGGTCTTTCGCTTCAACCCTACTCGATCGGCTTGAAGAATGGGAAAGCCTAAGCAGAGCGGTAGGGATACCCTATCGGCTTACGCAGAAGGAGGACGGGTTATCGGAGTGGTTTGCTCTGACTCGCCGAAAGGAAGGCTTTTTTGAAAAAAGCCTTTTTTTATGCTGCGGGGAACCGGAGGAGACGTATCATATTTCTCCCCGTGATCTGAGGAATTTGATCGGGACGGAAACCCGAGGGCATTCCGACAGATCCGCCAAGACCGAAATCAGGGTGGATATGTCGGGGATGAAAAATACGATTTGTAGGGAAACGAGTATAGAAAGCATCGTCGCCGATTTAACCTCGGCGGTAAGCGAGGCGGTGGCTGCGGCGGCGGAGGGAGTACATATTTTATGAATTCAAAGGGTTATTATGTTTATTTGGACAAATGTCTTTTGCCTGTTTCGCCGGGCAGGATAGTCACGGAAACGGCAAGCGGCAGCAAAAGCGTAACGCTTATAGACGGGGGCGAGGTGAATGTCCTTAAGGATCCTAAGCTGACGGCCGTCCGGCTGGATTTTCTCATTCCGCAGAAAAATTATCCCTTTTTAATGGGCGGTACGGAAAATAAAGGGGCAAGGTACTATATCGATTATCTCAGATCCCTTAAGGAATCGAAAAGACCCTTTCAGTTTATCGTGTCGAGAATGAGGGGGGACGGCGCTTATCTGTTTTCCACAAACATTAAGGTATCGCTGGAGGATTATACCCTTACGGAGGACGCAGGAAACGGCTCGGATATTCAGGCGGCGGTTAAGCTTAAGCAGTATAGGGACTATCGGGTCAGAAAAGTAAAGCTTTCCCTTGGAGGCGCACATTTGCAGAACGGCAGGGCGGAATCCTCCACATCGGAAAAGCCGATTATGATAGGGTCCGACGTAACGGTAAACGGCAGGCTTTACGGCACCAGCTACGGCGACGCACCGGGGCAGACAAGAACGAATTACAGGGGAAGGGTGAATTTTATAAATCTTAAGGGCTCTCACCCATATCATATAACCACGCCTGAGGGGCTGTGGCAGGGGTGGGTGGATAAGGACAGCCTGAGAGCGGTTACTTAAGGGAATCTATTAAGCCCTTGTGAAAAGCGAAAACGGACAGGGGGCGGCGAATGGGGGAAAGCCGTGGGAGACGGACTAACGTCTGTCGAGAGGGATTGACGAAGCGGAGGCGTTCCCTGAAGCAGCGCCGCTCTTTGATATATGGGAGAAATTTATGGATATTGAACTTTTAATCTCCGCCGATGACGGCAAAAGCGCATTTATGCCATATGTCAAAAGCATTGAGTGGAGGACGGAGATAAGCTGTTCGCCGGGAAGACTTGTATGCTGCGTTTTATGGGACGGAGAGCTTAAAGCTTCCGAGGGAGCTTCCGTAAGGCTCAGAGCCGACGGCAGGAATGTGTTTTTCGGATATCTTTTCGCCTCCGAAAGGGGGGCGGACGGAGAGCTGCGCCTTATTTGCTACGACCAGCTGAGGTATCTTTTAAATAAGGATACCTATATTTACGAGGGGAAAACGGCTTCTCAGCTTTTGCGGCTTATTGCTGAGGATTTTTCCTTAAAAATCGGCACCGTCGAGGACAGCGGCTATGTTATCCCTTACAGGATAGAGGAAAATTCCACGCTGCTGGATATGATGGAAAATGCCATTTCTCTTACCTATCATAACGGGGGCGGAAGGTTTGTGCTGTACGACGATTTCGGTTCGCTCTGCCTTAAGAACATACGCTCCCTTTACGGCGGGGATAAGGTGCTGCTTATCGACGAGGGGGCGGCGGAGGAGCTTGCGCTTTCCTCCTCCGTGGACAAAAACGCTTACAATACCGTAAAGCTTTTTTATAACGGCGGGAAAAGCGGGAAAAGAGATATTTATACCGCACAGGACCGGGAAAAGGTTCGGAAATGGGGCGTTTTGCAGTACACGGAGAGCCTGAGGGCGGGAGAAAACGGCGAAGCCAAAGCCAAGGAGCTGTTAAGGCTGTATAACAGAAAAAAGGTTAAGGCTGAGGTGAAGAACGCCTTCGGCGACACCGCTTTCAGGGCGGGCTGTATCGGGGCGGTTTCCCTTGGCGGCGAAAAGGGCTTTATGCTTGCCGAAAGGGTGATACACAAATTTACTCCCGAGGGGCATTTTATGGACGTTATTCTGACGGAGATATAGGGGAGGAATTTTAATGAGCGATGCGGGGGAGCTTGTACGGCTTATAAAAAAAGCCGCCGTTGACGCCGTGGAGGCGGGGAAGCCTGCGGCGGTCTGCTTCGGCAGGGTGACAGGCACTGCACCCTTGAAAATAACCGTGGACGAAAGGCTTTCCTTGGGTGAAGGTCAGCTTATATTGACGGAAGCAGTAAAGGACCGTTACGAGGACGTTTATTTCAGCTGCTTTACCGATAGGGGCGAATCCGAGGCAGAGGAAGGCAATATTGCAGGCGGCGATTCCCCGAAAGAGGATTCGGATAGGGGGCACAGGCACGGGTTTTCGGGAAGGAAAAGAGTTTTGATATGCGGCGGATTAAGGGAAGGGGAAAATGTGATTTTATTAAGAGCGGAGGGAGGGCAAAGGTTTATTGTTATCGACAGGCTTTGCGGCACCGCTGCGGAAGGAGAGTGGGTTGAATGATACCTGAACGGATTGATGAATCGGGCACTTTGGAAATCAAGGAAGAGCCTTCCCTCACATATAAAATGCACACCGAAAAGGAAAAAATTGCGGGCAGCGCAGAGGGGCTTGAAGCGGTAAAGCAGGCGGTGTATAAGCTTTTGCAGACCGAAAGGTACGAGTATCCCGTTTATTCGGGGGATTACGGCGTCGAGCTTAAGGATCTGTACGGACAGCCCATGTCCTATGTTTGCCCCGAGCTGGAGCGCAGGATCACCGAGGCTCTTTTATGGGACGGCAGGATAGAAAGGGTGGAGGGCTTTATTTTCGATACTGCGAAAAAGGGTATCGTGGAGGTAAGCTTTACCGTAGTTACCGTTTTCGGCGAGCTGAGGTGGAAAAAGGAGGTAACCGTTTAATGTACGAGGATATAAGTGCGGAAAATTTACTTAACCGTATGCTTTCGAGAGTTTCGGACAAGGTGGATAAAAGGGAGGGGTCGATTATAGCGGATTCCCTTTCTCCTGCCGCCATGGAGCTTACGGCACTGTATATCGAGCTGGAGAGAGTTATACGGGAGGGCTTTGGGGATACCGCCTCGAGAGAATTTCTTATTCGCAGGTGCAGGGAAAGGGGGATCGCTCCCTATCCTGCGGAAAAGGCGGCGGCCAAGGGCGTGTTCAGTCCGCAGGACGCTGAAGTTATGGGGAAAAGGTTCAGTATCGGCGATGTGAATTTTATCGTCAAGGAGAAAATCGGCGACGGAGCTTATCTTTTGGAATGTGAAACGGCGGGGCGAAAGGGAGGCAGCTTTTTGGGGGATCTGATTCCCATCGACCATACGCCGGGGCTTGAAAAGGCGGAGCTTACCCAAATCCTTATTCCCGGAGAGGACGAGGAGGATACCGAGGATCTGAGGAAAAGGTATCTTGCTTCCTTCGAGGAAAAGGCCTTCGGCGGCAACGTAAGCGACTATACGGAAAAAATTTCCCGTATCCCCGGCGTGGGAGGAGTAAAGGTCACAAGCTGCTGGAACGGCGATATCAGACCCGCAGAGATGATCCCCGACGCCGATACGGATAGGTGGGTCGGGGGCATTTTGGAGTCCTCCCTTCCGCAAAAGGCAAAGGACTGGCTTACGGCGGTATATAATGCGGCAAAAAGCGAAAAGCTCACCGTAGGGGGTTCGGTGATGGTCACCGTTTTGGACTCGGACTATAATCCTCCCTCGGAGGAGCTTTTGAGGAAAATAAAGGAGGAAGCCGATCCTGCCGCTTACAGCGGAGAGGGGCTGGGCTTTGCGCCTATCGGGCATATTGTGGCGGTCAGAGGAGCGCAGGGCGTAAAGGTAAGGCTTAAAATCAATATTGCCTTTGAAGAGGGCTGCAGTCGGGACGATTTGCAAAAGCAGATAGAACGGACGGCGGAAAATTACCTTTTGGAGCTGAGGAAGGGCTGGGCGGATTCGCCGAAGATTACGGTAAGGGTCAGTCAGCTTGAAGCCCGCATACTTGCGGTTAAGGGGGTGGCGGATGTTTCTTCCGCCGCTGTCAACGGAGCTGCCGATAATCTTGTTTTGGGGGAGTATCAGGTGCCCGTTTTCGAGGGAGCGGACATTACCGACTTGGCAGAGTAAGGAAGGGCGGCAGGATTTTGCGTTTTAATTTGATTGCAATTCGGTTAAAGAATAGTATAAGAAGGTGTTCGTATGAAGGGAGAAGTAGATCTTAATGCGTATCTGCCGCCTTTTCTGACAAGGTATGGCGAGATGAGGGAGATATTAGGGGCGGAGGAACCCGAATTTACACTGCTTTGGGACAAGGCGGCAAGGGCTCTTGACAATCAGTTTATCGATTCCGCCGACGAAAAGGGATTAGAGAGCTTTGAGCGGCTTTTGGGGCTGCAGCCCGAAAAGTCCGATTCCCCGGAGCAAAGAAGGACAAGAATAGTGAGCAAGTGGCGGTCTAAGCTGCCCTATACCTATAAAGCGTTAACCGAAAGGCTTGCTCTGCTTTGCGGAGGGGACTTTTCGGCCGAGCCCCGTTTCGAGGAATACGCTTTAAGGATTACGGTTCATTTCAGGCGGTACGGCGATTTTTTGGAGGTGAAAAAGCTGCTTCATGAAATGCTGCCCGCCAATATTTACTGCGTTGTCAACAACAGCGTGGGGGTGACCGCAGAGGGCGGCGCAGCGGTTTATTCCGCATTCCTCCTAAGCGGAAAGCATAAAAAAATCTCGGTTAATGTAAAAAAATAACGGTGAGCGGTGCTGCGGGAAAATCTGCGGCGGCGTTCGGAAAGGCGGTTTTATGGCTTGGAACGAGGCGGTTATCACGGATTCGGGTTTATCCGTTTTAGCCGAGGGAATTTTGGAGGGGAGCGTTTTAATAACCTCGGCGGCAGGGGGCGAAAGCTGTTCCTCCGCCGATTTATTATCTGAAATGAGTGAAATTGCGCCTCCCCTTCATACGTTAAATACGGCAGGCGTGGGAATTGACGGCGGGAAGGCAGTCGTCAGGGTGAGAGTGCAGAATAAGGGGGTAAGGGAGAGCTTTGTTTTGCGGCAGATCGGACTGTTCGCCAAAATAAAGGACAGCAAGGCTTCTCCCGTGCTTATGGCGGTTATTCAGGATAAAAACGGAGAGGTGGTGCCCTCCGAAAAGGAAAATCCCGAATTTTTACTGGAATTTGATCTTGTTATTCCTATTGAAAACAAGGGAAATATGGAAATTGTCCTTTCCCCCAACACCTTTGCCACTCTTGAGGATCTGGAGGAAAGAGACGGGGTTATTTCCCTGCACACGGAGAACAGGGAAAATCCTCACGGAGTGACTAAGGAACAGGTGGGGCTTGGGAACGTGCCCAATGTGTCCACCGATAATCAGACACCTACATACACCGTTGCCGCAAATCTTAGTGAATTGTCGAGCGGGGAAAAGCTTTCGGCTGCCTTCGGTAAGATCGCTAAGGCGGTAAAGACGATTATA
>DNUB01000343.1 GCA_003508605.1 Oscillospiraceae bacterium
CATCAGGGTTTCCCCCTAAATTGCGATAATAGCCTTAAAATCAAGGCTTTAGCCCGATTTTTGATTTTCAGCAAAGCCGCTGTTTTTATAAAGCTTTTCAATGAGGGGCAGCACCCGAATTTATGAATAATTCGAGACGTAAGCTCACAGGACTTCAGCAAGGGATTGTGCCCTCCGCTAAAAGACTGAATGGAATCCACTGCCTAAGAAGCGGATAACATCCGGATTTTGATTATAAAGAAAAAATATCTCGTAATTGTTTTTATATAGTATTGCATTCATAATATAAATAAGCGGAAAGAGAAAGGAGAAACGGAAGAAATGCCGATTAAAATACCTAATGATTTGCCTGCCTTTACCACTCTGTCGCAGGAAAAAATCTTCGTTATGCAAAGCGACCGTGCCACCGGACAGGACATTCGTCCTTTGAAAATAGGGATAGTCAATCTTATGCCCACCAAAATCGAAACGGAAACACAGCTTTTAAGACTGCTCAGCAACACGCCCCTGCAAGTGGATATAACACTGATCTACACCGAAACCCACCTTTCAAAAAATACCGCTCACGAGCATCTGCAAAATTTTTACACCACTTTTGACAAGGTTAAGGATCAGTTTTATGACGGTATTTTTATTACGGGTGCGCCTGTGGAAAGGCTGGAATTTGAAGAGGTGAACTATTGGGACGAGCTTTGTCGGATCATGGAGTGGACGAAAACCCATGCCTTCTGCACCGTACATATTTGCTGGGGAGCGTTTGCCGGTCTTTACTATCATTATGGCATAAGAAAAAAGCCCTTGGATAAAAAGCTTTTCGGAGTTTTTCCGCACAAGGTGAACGCCTTTAATCACCCTCTTTTAAGAGGTTTTGATGATGTATTCTTTGTACCTCATTCGAGATATACCGAGGTAAGCATGGGCGACATTGATATGATACCTCAGCTTGCAGTGCTTGCCTATTCCGACGAGGCGGGAGCATACATTATTGCGGACCGTACCAATCGGCAGATATTTATAACGGGTCACGCCGAGTATGACAGAGACACTCTGAAAAACGAGTATCTGAGAGATGTGGAAAAAGGAATTGATATAGATGTTCCAAAAAATTATTTCCCCGGCAACGACCCCAAAAGAACGCCGCTTATCACATGGCACGGTCATGCCAGCCTTATGTACAGCAATTGGCTTAACTTCTGCGTTTATCAGGAAACACCCTATGACCTTACGGAACTGATTGGTATTTTATAAGCGATTAAAAAAATTTATAAATTTATCTTTGTCTTCTTTAGGAGGAAAAAATGGGATTAAACGAAACACCTTCGGCAAACCGCATACACATTGGATTTTTCGGCAGAAGAAACGCAGGAAAATCCAGCCTTGTAAACGCCGTCACCTCTCAGGAATTATCTGTGGTATCCGATGTTCCCGGCACCACCACTGATCCCGTATTTAAATCAATGGAGCTGCTGCCCTTGGGACCTGTTATGATAATTGATACGGCGGGCTTTGACGATGAGGGGGAGCTGGGAGAGCTGAGAGTCAGAAAAACCAACCAGGTGCTTAATAAAACGGATATTGCCGTTTTAGTAGTTTCTGCCGCCGAGGGATTATCCGATTTTGACAGAGAGCTGTTAAAGAAGCTTGAAAAAAAGCAGCTGCCTTATATTGTGGCATACAATAAATCGGATCTAAGCGTAACCGACCATTCAAACGAGGAAACCGATTCAATTTATGTAAGTGCAAAAACGGGCGAAAACATTGCGCTGCTTAAAGAAAGAATCGGCAAAATGGCATTGGAAAACGATTCCAAACTAAAATTGGTGGGAGATTTACTTACTCCCGAGGATACAGTCATTTTGGTAGTGCCTATCGATTCGTCCGCACCAAAGGGCAGGCTTATTTTGCCTCAACAGCAAACCATAAGAGATATTTTAGAGGCGAATGCATCGGCAATTGTTATAAAAGAGGATAAGATCAAGGAAACATTGGCTAATCTCCGCAAAAAACCGGCTATGATCATTACCGACAGCCAAGTCTTTGAAAGAGCTGCGAAAGATACTCCCGCCGATATTCCGCTCACCTCCTTTTCAATACTTATGGCAAGGTTCAAGGGATTTTTGGAGTATGCCGTCAAGGGAGCGGCAGCCATATCCAAACTAAAGAACGGAGATACCGTTTTGATAAGCGAGGGCTGCACCCACCACAGACAATGCGAGGACATAGGAACGGTAAAGCTGCCTAAATGGCTAAAGGATTATACGGGCAGGGAGCTTGTTATTAAAACCTCGTCAGGCGTCGAATTTCCCGAGAATTTATCACAGTATTCCCTGATCATTCACTGCGGCGGCTGCATGCTCAACGAAAGAGAGGTTAAATACCGTATGCAGTGCGCTGTTGACGCAGGTGTTCCTTTTACCAACTACGGAATCGCTATTGCCCAAATGCACGGCATTTTAAAACGGAGCTTAGAGCTTTTTTCCGATATACAAAAAGAAGTGGATTAAGCTGCACCTGACCAAATCATATCTGCTATGGCTTGCCAGTGCTTTTTTGCCAATACTGCGGCAAGCTTAAGGTAAAGCAGTTCGGTTATTTCTTACGGAAAGCATCCGCAATAAGCAAAGTAAGCCTCCGAATACTACGCAAATCAATCCTTTTACCCCGCCTCCAAAATAAAAACCTTGTCAGGTATTTCCCGACA
>DNUB01000107.1 GCA_003508605.1 Oscillospiraceae bacterium
TTTTGAAATTCGTGCTGTCAGGGATGTTGTGCTGATTTTTACCCGCTTTTAGGAATGTTGTGCCGGATTATGACCGCTTTTTGGATGGCTGCGCCGAATTGTGACCGATTTTCGGGAAGCTGTGCCGAATTGTGACCGATTTTCGGGAAGCTGTGCCGAATTATGACTGATTTTTGGGAAGCTGCGCCGATTTTTAACCGCTCTTAGGAAAACCGTGCTGATTTTGCGCGTATCGGAGCGGGTTTGACTGTAATTTTGACAAAAACGGACAGGGTGCGCCGCTGCTTTGACGGCCCGCCCTCGCAAGCCTTCCCCGCATTCGGCGCACCCTGTCCGTTTTCGCTTTTCACAGGGGTTTTGGGAGATGTCCTTTAAATTTACTTATCGCTGTCTTCGTTATTACTGTTTTGTTCAGTCTTAGCAGCCTTTCTGGCAGCTTTTTGCTGCGCCTTTTTCTTCTTTGAAACCGTGGAAATCACAAGGAATATAACCACGCATGCCACCAAAACCACAGCGGCAATAACAAGAGGCATATATTTCATATCTACGCCTGTGTTTACATTAGCAAGCAAATTCATAAAATCCGTCATTTTTTATCTTCCTTTCCTTTATACAGCTTATATGGGTTTGTGTTTATTATTAAGCCCAATAAAGGGCTTTTTAAATTATGTACGGCATTTATCTATATTGTAGTCATTCTTTTTTAGCGAAAAGTTTCAGCCGATGTAAAAATTTTTACTTTTCCACACCCTCACGCCCCGTTAAAAACTTTATGGCTCTTTGAACGGAGGTTCTCACGTGCTCCATTTCCTCGTTGTGAAGAGAGCCTGCGTTGCGGTAGTCAAAGCTTTTGTTGAATGTCTCCACATCGGCGGTAAGCTGCTTCATATAATTGTCCGTAAGCTCCTCCAGATCCTTTTTAAAGCCTGCGAAATCGCCCTTTGACATATTTTCGCCGCCCTTTGCCAAAAGCAGCTTATAGTGGGGCAGACAAATATACTCCTGCCTTTGGAAAAGCTTTTTAAAAGCGGGATCCTTTACGTACATCTGAAACACCGTTTCCAATGTGTGGTTTATGCCCCAATTCACCTTTTCGCATACAAAGCAGGTTGTGCCTGCCTGCTCGGTTTTCTTTCCCCTGCCTATTCCGAAGGGCATTTTTGAGCCGAACAGCTCCTTTTCCTTTTCGGCTAAGTGGGTGCTTAGCATTAAGCCTAAGGAAAGCCTGTTGTTCTGCTGCAAAAGCATATTATAGTGAGTGTGGCAGAAGCCCGCCCTGTTGGTTTCTATCCTTACGTCAGGCTCCATCATGGCGGCTCCCATTATATACTCGCTGATATGCTGCTCTATTCCGTCTCTGAGGCGGCATATGGGACAGCCGTCACGAGGTCCGAACACGTCGTTTACGGGAATTGTCAGAATACTTTCACGCATTTTTTATCGACCCCCCAAAAAAATAATTAAAAATAATGTTGTCTTTTCTCTATTATTGTATTATAATATTGATAAATAATCAAGAGAAACGGACGAAAAAAATAAAAAATTATGAAATTTGAAATAAATTGCAGCTGCCTGAACTTAAAGCAGACCTTATTTTGCGGTCAGTGCTTTAGATTTAAGGAAATCGGGGATAATATGTTCGAGGGCATTGCCCTTGATAAGTATGTCCGACTGAGGCAGCTTGAAAAGGGGATAGAAATCGAGACCGACGAAAAGGATCTGCCCTTTTGGGAAAGCTACTTTGATTTGGAGCTGGACTACGACAAGCTTATGGAAAGCTTTTGTCGGGACGAAACCTTAAAAAAAGCCTGCGAGGGCAGAAAAATAAGAGTGCTGCGGCAGGAGCCTTTTGAGACGCTTATAAGCTTTATAATTTCTCAAAACAACAATATAAAGCGCATTACGGGAATAATCGACCGCCTTTGTGAATGCTTCGGACAAAAAATCGAAGGGGGTTACGCCTTTCCCACCCCAAAGGCTATGGAAAAGCTCACCCCGGAGGATTTGGCGCCCTTAAGGGCGGGATTCAGGGCAAAGTACATAGCGGACGCAGTTCAAAAGGTGACAAGCGGCAAGGTGGATTTTGAGGAAATACAAAAAATGCCCAACGCAGAGGCAAGGGAGGCTTTAAAGACCATCAAGGGAGTTGGAGACAAGGTAGCGGACTGCGTGCTGCTGTTCGGGCTTCACCGTCTTGCCGCCGTTCCCAAGGACGTATGGATAAAGAGGATAAACGCCCGTTACTACCCCGACGGCTATCCCGATTGTATGGGGGAATATGCGGGAATCGCCCAGCAGTATTTATTTGATTTTGCCAGAAACGACGCTGATTTTTCCGGGTGATTGCCATAATATATAGGTTTATATAGGTTTATACAGACTTAAATAAGAAATAAATTGTGAAAGGAACAAGTAAAAATGAAATGCAGAAACTGCGGTGCGGAAATTGCGGAAAGCAACAAGTTTTGCGGAATATGCGGCGCACCCAACATCTTAGAGGAAAATGCGCAAAACAATCCTGCGGACGAAAACGGGGAATATGGGATCGACGATATTCTGAACAGCTACGGCGGAAAATCGGAGGAGAAAGCCAAATCCGACGAAGCCTCGGAAATCGATTCGGAAGACGGCGGCGAAGCTTCCCAAAATGCGGTCGGAACCGCCGATAGCGAGGAGGCTGCCGTTCACGGTGTTCAGCCTGCGGAAAATATCCAAGAGGAGAAGGCTGCGGATACGGACGGCAGAAAAGAAAGCGGCGGTTTTTCACATCAAAGGGAAAATATTCCGCAGAATTATCAAGAGGGAAGCCCTCAATATAACCCCAATAATATGCCTTACGGAAATTATCCGCCCAACGGTCAAAACGGCTATTACGGCTCGAATATGAACGGATTCCCTCAAAATCCCGCTTTTGTTCCCTACGGTCAAAGCAGCGGGGAAGCAGGCAAAAAGGAAAAGCGGAAAAAGGAGAAAAGGGTGGTTTCTTTGGGGGTCGCAGTATTCTGCATTATTGTGACGCTGATTATGTCGGCTTTCTGCGGCTTTCTTCTGGAAACCTGTCTCAGAAACGATATAGATCCCTTTTCCTTTGTCAAAAACGGCAGCGTTGTTCAAAATATAAATTCACAGAATACGGCACAAATTTCAAAGTACGGCGTTACAAATTCGGTTTCCAATACTTGAAAAACAAAATTGACGGAGATTATTAAAATGGTTCATATCGGCAACAGCTGGGACGAAATTTTAAAAGAGGAATTTGGCAAGGATTATTATTTAAGGCTTCGTGAATTTCTCAAAAGCGAATATGGCAAATATACCGTATATCCGCCGATGAACGATATTTTTAATTCGCTTAAGTATGCGGATTACGGCAGCTTAAGGGTGGTTATTATCGGTCAGGATCCTTATCATGAGCCGGGGCAGGCTCACGGGCTTGCCTTTTCGGTGAAAAAGGGCAGCAGAATACCTCCCTCTCTGCAAAATATTTATAAGGAGCTGGAAAGCGATTTGGGGATACCTCCCGCAAGTCACGGAGAGCTTACCTCCTGGGCAAAGCAGGGCGTGCTGCTTTTAAACAATGCGCTTACGGTAAGGCAGGGAGCAGCCAACAGCCACAGAGGAAAGGGCTGGGAGCAGCTTACCGACGCCATTATACAAAAGGTGAATTTAAAGAATGAGCCTGTGGCGTATCTGCTTTGGGGAGCAAATGCAAGGGAAAAAACCAAGCTTATAAACAATCCCAATCATCTTATACTTACCGCCGCCCACCCCAGCCCCCTTTCCGCTTACAACGGATTTTTCGGCTGCAGACATTTTTCTAAGGTCAATGAGTTTTTGAAAAGCAGGGGAGTTTCGGAGATTGACTGGAGAGTTGAATAAAATAAAAACGACGCCGCAGATAAACAGTGCGGCGTCGTTTGTTTAGAGCGTATTCACATAAAATCAGTATGCGGATTCTATGTGAATACGCTCTAAATTCAATGAGGGGCAATGCCCCGAATTT
>DNUB01000231.1 GCA_003508605.1 Oscillospiraceae bacterium
CGTCAGCTTGTCGAAAAACAAACATTTCTCAAGGTTTTTCGACAAGCTGAGCAGTGAAATTTTTTTCACCGCTTTTTATCACTATTTATCTTTCCCTTATTGTTCGCCCCTGAACCATTTTCTCATCCACTTTCCGCCCTCGGACATAACGCTTTCGCTCCAGTTTCCGTTTGGGGAGGCATTGCTCTTAAACGCCGAGGAGGATTCATCCTTATTTGCCAGATTCCAGTTGCAATAGCTTATTCCGTAGCTGTCCAAGAGATTGAGCCACTGCCTTGTCTGTCCGAAATCGTTTGCTCCGTTGCCCGATGCGTCACAGCAGCCGAACTCCGTTACAAATATGGGCAAGCCCTTTTTATAGCAATCGGTAAGTCTTTGTCTTAACCAATCCGTATGCGTCGCCGCATAAAAATGAAGGGCGTACATTACGTTCTTTTCCTTTAAAGGCTTTGCCGCTGCCTGATCTATATCCTGACTCCAGGTGGGAGTACCCACTATTATAACGGAATCGGGAGAATTTTTTCTGATAACGGGTATAATCTCCTCCGCATAGGATTTTATCGTATCCCAAGAAGTACCGCCGTTTGGCTCGTTGCAAATCTCATAAAGCACATTGTCATAATTCTTGTATTTTGCGGAGACTTCATTAAAAAAGCTTTTGGCTTCGGCTTTATTGGTCTGAGGGTTATTATCCGACAAAATATGCCAATCTATTATTACATACATTCCAAGGTCGGTGGCAGCCTGTACGCCCTTGTCTATAAGACCCTTCAGGTATGACTTATCTCCGCCGCTGCAGTATCCGCCGTATTCCGCAGTATACATTGCAAGTCTTACCACATTGGTGTTCCAATCGTCACGGAGAGTCTTAAACGCTCCCTCGTTGATAAAGTCGGGAAACCACGCTATACCGTGGGTGCTCATACCCTTCAGCTGAAAGTTTTTGCCGTTTTTATCGACTAACTGCGCTCCCTTTACCGACAGCTTTCCATGCTCCTTTACCAATCCGTTTAATGCAGGCGCAGGCAAAGGTTCGGCAGGCTTTTCCGTAACCGAGGGAGAATTGCCGTTTCCTCCTCCGCTATTGCCTCCTCCGCTATTTCCGCCTCCGCTGCCGCTTCCCGACGGATTACCGTTAATTGTTATATTCGACGGGGGAGTAAACTTGCTTGAGCTGCTGTACTGAAAGCCTATCTGAATGCTTGCTCCGTTTGCCAAATCTCCGTTATAGCTTTCGTTTTTCACCGTAACCGTTGTTCCGCTGACCGAGTATTTTCCGTTCCAGCCGTTGACTATCTCAAAGCCGCTCGGCACGGTAAAGGAAACCGTCCAGCTGCTTAATGCCGAGCCTGTTTTGTTGGTTATCTTAAGCTCGATAGTTCCGCAGTATTTACCGCCGCTTTCCCATGTGGTTCCGTTAAGCCAGCCTGCTTCAAAAGAGCCGCTTCCCGAATTGTTTCCCGAACCGCTTCCGCCGCCCGAACCGCCGGAATTTCCTCCTGAGTTATTTCCGGGATTGTTTCCGGAATTATTGCCGGAATTGCTGCCGGAGTTATTGCCCGAGTTGTTTCCGGAATTATTCCCCGAATTATTTCCCGAACCGCCGCTTGAATTGCCGCCGGGCTGCTTATCGGAGGTTTGCGCTCCTTCTGCGGCGGAGGTTTCTGCTTCCTTGCTTTCGCTTGCCGCTGTCTGCTCCGTATCCGAAACCGCAGCGGTAACAACCGTCGTTATAATGTCGGTAATCTCCGTTATGTCCGTTTCCGAAAAGGGTGTGGATACGCTCGGCTCATCGGGCAGCATTACATCAGGCTCGCTGCTTGAGCAGCCTGTTAGTGCAAGAGCCGCCGCTGCAATTAAAGAGAGTGCGCTTTTAATTTTAATCCTCATAATTACCTCCGTCAAAAACTTGATTGGACTATACCGTTATCATAAAAAATTTACTCAAGTAATTGCCTTAAAATATGCGGAATTTACCTGTGCCTTCCTCCTCCGCCATGTCTTCCGCCGCCGCTGGAATGATGGGTTGAGCTGTGGGAGCGGCTTCCTCCGCCTCCGCTGCTTCCCGTATTTCTGGGGGAATAAACTCTGTTTACTATTGTTTTTACAAAGGTGTCTGTCCGCTGATTGAGCAGCAGAGAGCCGTTCACTATGTATTCCTTGGTTGAGGCCTTTTGCAGCTTATATCTTTTTTGATTACCGGTGTAAATAACGATACCTATAATAAGGGCAAAAATCATTGAGCCCAGCAATAAGGCGGCAAAATCCTCCGGCTCAACCTCCCTGCCCGCAATTTCCGTCTGATGGTTGGCTTTTCCCTGACGGTAATAGTATAAAACCGAATCCACAAATCCGCAGGCAGCGTCGGCGTACCTTTGCGCCACCAGATCGTCCCAGAACATATCGAACATTTTATCAATTCGGTAATCGCTGAAATAGTTTATGGCAACGCCGCTGGTGGAAATATAATCGAATTTGTTATCAAGATTTATCAGCAAAAGGATACCGTCGGTGTTTTTGCCGCAAATGCTCTCATACGTTACATCGGCATGGTCCATAACGCCGTAGTCGCTTTTGTCGCCGCCTACATTGTCGCAAACATATATAATTATGTTCATGCCCGTTTCCCGAACCGCATTCTGTGCCTTCAGGGTGACTCTTTGGCTTTCCTCTGAGGTAAGATGTCCGCCGGGGTCGATCACTCCTCCGAACAGGCTTTCCGCACTCACGCCGAAGGAAAGGGAGAAAACAAGCATTATAAGCGCAATTCCAAGGCTAAATATCTTTTTCACCGTTTTATTTCCGCCTCTCATAAAAATGTGCATATCAAGGTGATGGCAACAGCAGCAAGGGCGGGAATCCCAAAGCTCATTAAAGCAAGCTTAAGCTTGTTTATGGGCAGTGTGCCGCCGAATTTTCCCGTCTGTCCGTTCATGGCGTAATAATAGTATTTATCCTTGTATTTGTAGGACAAAAACCACAGCGGCAGCATAACATATTTCCACCTTACGCCCTTAACACGGTATCCCTCGTTTTTTACGATTTTTCGGCTGTAGCCCTTTATGGTATTGTTAAACTCCGCTTTTGTCTGCTGAATTGCCCTCAGATCTATACGGGGGTAAACCGTTTCCTTGGAAACATCGTACTTTTCCGCATTGTGACCCGATAAATAGGACATTTTAAAATCGATCAGCTCATTGTAATCAAAAGGCTCGATGCTTTCCATAAGTGCGTCGTCCGCTTTCAGAGAGCCGTCGGCAGGGATTTTTGAAAATTCAAGGGTACCCTGTCTTACCACCATATATTTCTTTTCGGTATTGATTATGTAATCGCCGCTTCTTACCGAGCTGACGTTTTTATAGCACTCAGCTACCAGCGTTCCCTCGGTTATACAGTCGGTAAGCCAGAAGGGAACATAGATACCCTGAAGCTTTTCAAGGCTTTCAGGTGCGCCGAACCCCTTTGCCAAAAAGAAATTGTACTTTTTAGTCCAGTCCCTGAAGCCCTGCAATGCGTCCTCCTTGGTTTTTTTGAAGGGAATGAGCATATCGGGGCAGTATTCGCCCTCGAGTCTTCCCGAAAGCACCACCGGGCTGTGGCAGTAATGACAGATTGCCGTTGCGGATAACTCCGACTCGGTTATAACTTCCGCACCGCAGGTGGGACAGATATAGAGCCTGTTTTTTTCTGCAAAACGAAGGCTTTCTTCCTCGTTTTTCTGATGATCTCCGTATTTTTCCCGATCCGAAAGCTCGGCATTTGATATTCTTTCCGCTTCCGCCTCGTAGCCCTTCAGCTCCTCCTCGGAATAAGCGTCGGGAATGCCCTCAACGGAGGAAGCCGCAATAAATTCCAATTCCTCCTGTGTAAAATGCCCTCCGCAATATTCGCAGTCAAAGCCTCCGCTTTTGGGGTTAAAGACAAGACCCGCATTGCAGCTTGGACATTTATATGCAACTGCTCCGTTTTCCATAGCATATCCTTTCGACAAAAATATTTATTTATAAATAATTATATATACAATACCTGAACTTGAGCGATTTATACTAATTTCTTTTAAACTGTCGGATTGGCGGTTCGGGTGCAATCACTTTTTAAGCTTTGGATATTGCGTCAGTTTAAAAGGGATTTAATTTAAAGCTATGTTAATTTTACTATATTAAAATGAAAATGTCAAGAAATAGGGGAAAGGGGTTCTGCTCCGAAGGTCGTAATGAATTTATCAATAGTGTTTTTCACCTTGCGGTGGGCTGTTTTACTGCGTTGGCTTTTTTCACTGCGTTTGGCTTTTTGGTAATTTTTTTGTACTGCGGGCGCACCGCTGCCTTTACCGTCTTGCGACGAGGCACGCTCC
>DNUB01000228.1:0-569 GCA_003508605.1 Oscillospiraceae bacterium
CTTTTAATCAAGAATTAGTATTAACTGAAGCCTTGACTGTGCGGCACCAACGCCGCAGACATCACGCTCCGCATATCCTCAAACAGTGTTTTCAAGATGCCCATAAGGGAAATTGCTTAATACGCCACTTCGTCTCCCTCTCGCAGCCCCTCTAAAATAATTGTATATCCGTTTACGGTATCTCCCACGGTTACGGGAGTTTGTATGCGCTGACCGTCCTTGTAAAGATAAACATAGCTTGTATCCTTAACGGTAACTGCCTTTTCCGGCAGAGCCAATACATTGCAGTATTTTTTTGTAACAACTCCTACGGTAGCCCAGCCCGCCCTTACGGCATTGGGCGTTTCCTCCAAAAGCTCCGCCAGCACCTGCGGTTCGAACCCGATAATAATATTTCTGCTGCTGTCCGCAGAGGTAGGGCCTCCGTTGGGATTGCCGAAAATGGTATTCTTAATAAAATAATCCTTTGAAGCTAATCCCAACTGATTTTTTGAATAGGAAAAGCCTGCGTCGGAAAAATCGGAAGGGGCGACCTCCGCAAAAAGATTTACCGCTTCGGGGGGCTGTTC
>DNUB01000228.1:845-5364 GCA_003508605.1 Oscillospiraceae bacterium
GGCTGTTCCTCGGACTGCTCCGTTGGAGCATTCTGCTCCCCGCCGCCCGAAGAAGCATAAGAGCTGTATTTTAACGGGTGGTTGTAGCAATTGCTTTTGGGCATACTTATAACCGACGCATCATATGTTTTTCCCGTAAGGGTAACGGTTACCTTTGCACCTAATTTAAAGGGGGTGGATTTGTCCTTTTCGGGAGAATAGCCTATGTAAACAAAGATATCGTTTGCAGGCGCAACGGCGCAGATATATTCGCCCGGCTCCATTTCCTGACCCACCGTAAGACCTGCGGCGTCGGTAACAATACAGTCAAAGGGCGCATAAACATTATAGCAGTCCCTGCGGTACTCCACCTGATCCAAAAGAGCCTTTTGGTACTCATATTCAAGCTTAGCGGATTCCGTGCCCTGCTGCAGATAGGTTTCCATGGCGGCTTCGGTATATATGCTTTGCTTTTTGTATTCGTAGTCAAGCTCCGAGCTGTCAAAAGCGGCGATAAGGTCGCCTTGCTTATATGCCTGATAAGCGACGGCATTATATGTAACAAGGTTGCTCTTTACGGGCACGGTAAGCGAGTCGGCCGTGGCATAGCCCAAGGCGGCTGCGGTTTTGACGCTTTCCTCTAAATCCATAACGGAAACGGCAGCCGTATTTACCTTTTTATCGGTTTCATAAATAGGGAGCTGAATCTCTCTGTCCACCTTATCCTGCAGGGAGCAGGAGGTAAGGGAAAGGAGCAGCACACCGGCAGTTAAAGCTTTAAAAACATATTTCATAACCATATCTCCATAAACCGTAAAATCCGAACCGTTAAGCTCTTAAGCTTTTCGGATTTCCTTTTTAAAAGAAACAGAGCGTATTCCCATAAAATCATTATGAAAATTTTTCGTGCAAGGCTTTGCGGCAGTATTATCAGATTTCAAAAAATATTCCCGAAGCAAGAGACAGGATTTGCCGAAAATATACGTGTCGAGCTTTACGAGAACCTGCTCTAAATTCTTTTAATAATCTCCATACACATTCTTCCGTTATGGTAAGGGCATTTCCACGGGTCAGCCTCAGACTGGGACAAATCGGGGACGCCCTTTTCGTCTGTCAGGTTGTACCATTCGCCACCCTCTCTCTTGTCCACAATATTGTTCTTAATAAAGTCCCATACGGTCAGCGCAATTTCAAGATATCCGTTTTCGCCGTAACGCTGAAAGCCGTTTAAAAAGCCAACTACGGATTCCGCCTGTACCCACCATATTCTGTTTTTGTTGATTTTATCCCCGTCACGCTCATTATTCAGCGCACCGTTTTCAAAGGCGATTTTCGCTATGTTTTTTACAATTTTTTCGTTCATAGACGAAATTTTTTCGGTAAGCTCCTTATCGTTAATTATATCGCAGGCTCTGTCCAAAAGCCATGTCGCCTCAATATCGTGACCGTAGGAATGTATATCGCCGATTACGTTCATATCCTTATCAAAGAACACCAGCAGCTTGGAGCCGTCCTTGTCGTAAATTTTATCAAAAGTAAGGTTAAGCTGGAATTTCAGCCTTTCAAGCACCTCTTTATTTCCGCTTACACGGTAAAGCTCGGTATAGGCTTCTATCAGGTGCAGAACGGTGTTCATGGTCTTATCCGCCATAAGTCCGTTTTCCGACAGCGCATCGTTTTCGATAAGCTCAAAATCCCTGCTTTGCGCTTCCAAATACGCCACGGAGTCAACGCATTTTGTTTCGATTGTGTTAAATACGCTTAAGGCCAGATCAAGAGCTTCCTTATCCCCGGAAGCGTCATAATAGCTTGCCATAGCGTAAATAAAGAACGCCTGACAGTAGGTATGTTTCATAGAATCGTTTACTGTGCCCTCTGCGTTTACCATCCAATAAACGCCGCCCTTTTCGTTATCGACGCAGTATTTTTTCAAAAAGTCAAAGCAGTGCCTTGCTTTTTCGAGACAATCCTCCCTGCCCAAAACCGAGGAGCAGGCGGAATAAAACCAAAGTATGCGGGAATGCAGTATTACGCCCTTGGGAGCGTTTTTATCCGTCCGTAGATCCTCGCCGCTTACATAGCCGTAAAAGCCGCCTCTTTCATAATCGCACAGAGCGTTCCAGAAAGGGATAATATGCCCCTCCAGCTCGTTTTTGACTTCTTCCTTAAGCTTATTTAAATCCGTTTTCATTATTCTGCCCTTTGTTTAATCAAAAATTTTATTCATTACAAGCCCTGTGGCGAGCTTTGGGTAAAAATAGGTGGACTTTTGTGGCATTTTGCCGCCTGCCGCCGCCACGTCTCTTATTTCGCCCACCCTTGTGGGGTTAAGCAAAAAGCAGCAGTTCGCCCTTTTTCCGTCCACTGCGGCAATGGCCTCGTCGCTGCTTCTTGTGTAGGTAAGATTTATCTGCTTTGCCATATTTTCCCGGTCAATACCGAAGATCCTTTCCAGCACAAGGGAGTGCAGCACGCTTACGTCAAGCCGTCTTAATGCCTTACAGCCGTCGGGGATCACACCGTCCATAATCTCGGGGTCCTTCAGCACCATAAGGGTATAATTATTATCCCCCGTAAACATTACAAACGCCTTTTTGCCCTCATCATACGCCTGCGCCAAGCCCTGCTCGCCCTTTTCCCGATTGAGATAAGGCGTTATTTCAAAATAGTCCCTGCATTTTTCACAAAGGGCGTTATAATCAAAGCTCTGTAAATTTCTTACGATACGGTGAGTTGGGAAAACAACCAGACCCGTATTTTCCATATTTACCAGCATCATTGTCACATATTCGCTGCTGCCTGTTTCGTCTAAATTTTCCTCGGCGTATTTTTTATAGCTAAGTGCAGTTTCGTAGCGGTGATGTCCGTCGGCGATAAAAAGCTTCTTATCCGCCATTTTTTCCGTCAATTGCGCAATAAAGTCCTTATCGTTTATTACCCACATTTTATGGCTGACATTATCCCCGTCGGTAAAGCGGCTGTCGGGTTCTCTGCGGGAAGCTGAGTCGATCAGGGAAAAAACGGAATTGTCCTCGTCCGTATAGAGTGAATAGATTTGGCTGAAATTACAGCCTGTGGCCTTCATAAGGTTAAGGCGGTCGGCTTTAGCCCTTGAAAGAGTTTCCTCATGGGGGAGAATTACCCCTTTGCTGAAGGGCTCAAGCTTAACGAGGGAAACAAAGCCCTTTACGCTGCGTCTGACGCCGTCTGCGTCAAATTCCATTTCGTAAATATAAATGCCCTCCTCGCCGTCGCATTTGAGAACTCCCTCCTTCAGCCAGCTGCGGAGGGTGTCCGCCGCCCCTCGGTAATCGGAAAGATTCTCGCTGCCGCCCATTACGGGCAGCTCCAATCGGATAAGGTTGTAGGGACTTTTGTCCGAAAGCCGCTGCCCTTCCTCCACATCTATTACATCGTAGGGCGGGCAGGCAAGCCGTGAAATATCCCCTGCCTTTTCCGTGTAGCGCAGTCCTTTAAACGCCTTTATTTCTGCCATAGCTATTCTTCTCTTTCATTTTTTTGATTTTTGAAAGTATTTTGCCGATTTCAGCCGCTATCGTGGGAGAAGGTGAAAAATTTCACGCTTTAAAAGCCTTTGTCAAATTATCACTCATCAGCTCCGCAGCACTTCTTGTATTTTTTTCCGCTTCCGCAGGGACAAGGGTCGTTTCTTCCCACCTTTTTTGATGCGCCGCTTTTAACCACGGGAGCTGTCGGAGCAGTGGGAGCGGGCTTAAATACCTGTTCGGGCTTAGGCGGTTCTTCAATCCTTACCTTTACCGTCAGCAGCATTCTTACCGTATCCTCGCGAATTGAGGCGATCATCTCATCGAACATTGCAAAGCCTTCAAAGCGGTATTCCACAACAGGATCCTTCTGTCCCATGGAACGCAGTCCGATACCCTTTTTCAGCTCATCCATAGCGTCGATATGGTTCATCCACTTTGTATCGACATTTTTAAGCAGAATAACACGCTCAAGCTCACGCATAATCTGAGGGGTAATCTCCTGCTCCTTCGCCTTGTAAAGCTCCATAACACGTTCCTGCAGGAACTTCTCCAAATCCTCCCTGCGCAGCTCCTCACGCTCCTGCTTGGTATAGCGCAGATCCTCGGGTCTGGTAATAAAGCCCATAAGAGTTTCACGCAGTCCCTCGATGTTCCAATCCTCGGGCAGATCGCCCTGACAGAACTGGTCTACATTTTCGGTGATATATTCCTTCATCATATTCTTGATATTATCGCTTACGTCTTCGCCGTTAAGCACCTTGGAACGCTGCGAATAAATGGTTTCTCTCTGCTGTGACATAACGTCGTCAAAGTCAAGGACGCTTTTGCGTATGGAGAAGTTTCTGCCCTCGATCTTTCTTTGACAGGATTCGATGGAGTTGGTTATCACTCGGTTTTCGATAGGCATATTCTCGTCAAAGTTCATGGATTCCATCATACTGTGAATCCTTTCGCCGCCGAAAATACGCATCAGATCGTCCTCGGTGGAGATGAAGAAGCGGCTTTCACCGGGGTCGCCCTGACGGCCCGCA
>DNUB01000228.1:5687-5982 GCA_003508605.1 Oscillospiraceae bacterium
CTGGTTGTCGATACGTCTTGATTCGTGACGCTCCGTACCTAAAATATACAAGCCGCCTGCCTTCCGTACCTCCTCGGCTTCGGGGGCTATTTCCTTCTTAAACTTTTCGTTCAGCTCCTTGTAAAGCTCTCTTGCCTTCAGGATTTCCTCGTTGTCGGTTTCGGAAAAGCCCGTGGCCTCGTTTATAAGCTCCTCGTCGATTTCCATTTTGCGCATTTGCGCCTTTGCAAGATATTCGGGGTTTCCGCCCAACATAATATCGGTGCCTCGTCCCGCCATATTGGTGGCGATGGTA
>DNUB01000228.1:6277-6673 GCA_003508605.1 Oscillospiraceae bacterium
CGCCATATTGGTGGCGATGGTAACCGCGCCCTTTTTGCCTGCCTGCGCAACGATTTCCGCTTCTCTCTGGTGGTTCTTGGCGTTCAGAACCTCATGCTTTATGCCCGTTTTCTTTAAAAGCTTGGACAGCAGCTCCGATTTTTCTATGGAAATAGTACCTACAAGCACGGGCTGACCCTTTTCATGGCAGACCTTTATCTGTTCAATAACCGCTTCGAATTTGCCCTTTTCGTTTTTATATATCTGATCGTGATGATCCTTTCTTATAACCGGCTTATTTGTGGGCACCTCGATAACGTCAAGGCTGTAAATGCCTCTGAACTCGTTTTCCTCGGTCATGGCCGTACCTGTCATTCCCGACAGCTTGTCATACATACGGAAATAGTTCTGGAAGGT
>DNUB01000208.1 GCA_003508605.1 Oscillospiraceae bacterium
AATAGCGCATTATTCTTTTGTATTACTGTTCTGTTTTGGCAAACTTTTTATTTTATCTTTTTACGATTTTGGAAGTAGAACCCTAAAGCAATACCCTACAATGAATGTAGGGTATTGACAATTTTTTGTTTGATGCAGGTCGTGCAGATTTTAATATTTTGACGACGCATATTTTATTATTTCGAACCAAATTCTCTGAGAAATCTAATTTTCTCTATCGCAATAACGGATTTCCACCAATTTTCCGCCAAAGGAAATTCCTTGTAATCATTAAACCACTGCCATGGAACAACAAAAGAACCGTCCTCAAGCTGATGATCTGTAATAAAAGCACATTCCTTTTCCACCGGCTCTTCATTGCCCTTGTAGAATATACTGCTTCGGCTGCGAATAAATGTGGAGGGAAAGCAAACATATTCCGTTTCCCATTTGTCCGCATCATTGCGTATATTTGTGTTTACCTCCTCCATAAGCTTTTCCTTAAATTCGTCCATATCCACAATCGATAATCCCGCTTCCGAAAGATATTCAAAAAGGCTTATAAAACAGCCCGCAACATGACTGTCGCCAAAGGGAACATGAGACTTGAACCAATCGTAAGCATTTTTTGCGATCTCCTCCGCCTTTTTGTACAAGGAGCTTTCTTTGTCGGCAAAACGCAGTATAAATCCTGCCAGATTTGCGGTAGGATTGTAGTGAAAATCCTGCTCCTTATCGGCATAGCTCCACCATACAGCGTGAGGGTATCGGTCGTTTGATTCCACCGTATTAAGCCATTGATTATGCTCCTCGGAAAAATCCGCTCCGCTTTCAAGATAACGCAAAATGCCTTTCACAATAGGATGGGAGCTGTCGGTAAGGCTTATTTCATTTAATATTGAAACAGCGTTCCAGGTCTGAATCGGGCAGGAATTGGGGTTAAAGCTGTCGGCTTCAAGAGCATGTCCAAAACCGCCGTCCTCATTTTGAAATGCAGACAGAGCGGTAAGCACATCCTCCTGCGATCCGTTCTCAAAGATGTACCGCCAACGTGCAAGCTCAACGGGACGGGCGTTGCGGTAAATGAACTTTTCTGCCGCTTCAAAAAGCTGTCGATATGTTTTCATATAAATAACTCCTTTAAATAATTTTTTCTTACTATAGCATTTATTTATATGGTTGTATTGTAAAAAAGCGACATATTTTTTTCAGGTTTTAAGAAAACACCCCACATCAACTACCGCCCTATGGGCTTTGCCGCACACTTGCTTGCATATTTTCCGAGAAACCTAAGGCTTCTTAATGTTCATCATTTGCTAAAAGCAATTTCCCTTGCCCGTTTCGGCGATACGGTATGAAACCTCCTAAATTCATTCAGCATATGAGATTGGTCGTTATAGCCGTATTCCAGTGCTTTTTCCGCCGCATTGAAATTTTTTCCCGAAAGAATATCCTTCCAAAGATTCTGATATCTTACAAGCATAGCCGCTTTCTTTGGCGATAAGCCCGAATACTCGGAAAAAATGCGTTCCAGCTGCCGCTTACTGATATATAGCTTTTTTGATATATCGTCTAAGCTGCAGACTCCATGCAAGGTCATTATTTCTCCCAACGCCTCGGAAAAAATGCTGCAATGTCTCTCCTTGAGATTGTTTATCAGAAATTCCTCTGAAAGGGATATACGCTGCTCCGTGCTTTCCGCATATAGCAATTTGGGGACAAGCTCTCTTTTAAGCTTATGAAAATGTACATCAAGGTCAAAGCCTCCGTTAAGAGTTTGCCGCATACTGTCCTGGGCGAACATGGCGGCGGTCCATGAGTAAAAACGTATGCCGAAGATTTCCGCAGGCTTATCCGATATAAAGGCCTTGTCCGAAACGCCGCAGAAAAAAGCGGTGTTATTGCTTATATCAAAAATAATATCAGCACACAGGTCGGGAATTATTATTCTGCCGTTTTGGTTAACGCTTGTCCAAAAGCAGCGTATATAGGGTTTTAACGCTTCATGGGGGGAATGCTCTCTGTAACCGCTGCGAAAGGGCTGTGCGGTTATAGGGGTAATAGCTCTCGATAGTTGACTGTAAACCATTTTTCTCCTTTCGGCAAGAGAATAGCCCGATTTTTTGGAAATTATTTTACGGCAATGCCGCCGAATTTCTTTTCAAGAAAGAATCTGTATTCGGGCTTGTCTATAGAGTTTCTGTATTCGCTTAATACCGTTTTTCTTATCCATTCAAGCATTTGAGGACTGTTGTCCTTATAGTGAGTCAAAATAATCAGCCCGTTTTTCTCCGCCTCGCAAAGAGCTTCATAAGCGTCGGGAATAAATTTGCAGTTGGCGATCCTTACTGAATGGTCGGAAATCTTAGCAAAGGGAATACCTTCCAAATCGGTAGCCTCGCCGTCTTCAATAACCGAGTAAATATATCCGCTAACCCCTTTATAGGTTTCATATGTTGCATTAGGATAATATTCGTCAAGCACAAGCTTTCCTTCGGCGTTAAAACCGTAGGAACCCCACTTTTCATAAATTCCCTTATGCTTTAAGCCCTCCTCCAGGCAGCACTTTTCAACCGCATTGCTCAGATATACAAGGGTGTTTTCTCTTTTTTCCGAAAGGTAAACCAAGGGCTTGCCGTGATTGGAGATATGCGGGGTAAGCTCTTTCAAGCCGGGCGTCTGCGATGCATGGTAAAGCATATGCTTCTCCCTTAATTTATTTTTGGTTTTTATATAAAAACAAGAAACGCCGGATTTTTTCCAAAAAACGGTCATCGATCGAAAATCGCCGTCAAGCTTCAGTCGAACCTGCGGTTTTTTCCTTGAGGGTGTCCGTTTTGGAATAAAGATTCGGCATTTCCTTTGTTTTCCAACAAGCTCTGCTCTTACTTTTCGGTTTTTCCTTCAAGCAGCTTATAAACGACTGCCGCCAATGCTGCTCCCGCAAAAGGACCTACAATAAATACCCAAAGCGATGAAAGTGCGTCGCCGCCTGCAAAAACGGCAGGGCCGAAGCTTCTTGCAGGGTTTACGGAAGTACCTGTAAGACCGATTCCGAGAATATGTACAAGAGTAAGCGTAAAGCCGATTATAAGACCCCCGAATGAACCGTGTCCCGCCTTTTTTGAAGTAACGCCGAGAATTGTTAAAACAAAGATAAAGGTAAGCACGATTTCAACAATAAGCCCCGCTCCCGCATTTCCGTTTACTCCCGCAAGACCGTTAGAGCCAAAGCCGCCTGTTTTGTCGGTGACTCCGCCCAAGGTGAAGATAAGGCTTAATATTCCCGTTCCCGCAACTGCGCCAAGACACTGGGAAACCACATAAAAGATAAAATCCTTTACGTTCATGCCCCCGCTGATAAGTACGCCTAAGGAAACGGCAGGATTTATATGACAGCCCGATATATTTCCCACACAATAAGCCATTCCCACTATCACCAAGCCGAAGGCAAGAGCCGTAAGAATGTATCCTCCGCCGTTTACGGCGTCGCAGCCCACCAGCATTGCCGTGCCGCAGCCCATAATTACCAAAACCATTGTGCCGATAAACTCGGCAATATACTTTCTGATCGATTCCATAGAAACCTCCTTATATCCTTTAATGAGGGGCAACGCCCCGAATTTAT
>DNUB01000127.1 GCA_003508605.1 Oscillospiraceae bacterium
AAAAAGCCAAACGCAGTTAAAAAGCAACGCCGATCTATCACCAGTTGACCCCATACTGTATAGGCTCAGTCCGAGGAGTCAGAGGAGCAAATTTAAACCCCTGCCGCTTAAGCTCCTTGATGATCCTGTCCAGTGCCTTTGCCGTATTTTCCCTTGTGTCGGTGTCATGCATAAGTATTATGGGATTATTGAACCTTGAAGCGTCGGCGGCAACGCTGCCGCAAAGCTCCTCAACGGATAAGCCCCGCCAGTCGTTGCTGTCAACGTTCCAGTCGTAATATACGAAGCCTCTTTTATCCATAGCCTCCTTTATTTCCTCACGGCAGCCCCGATTATACTGATTTACGCTTCCTCCGGGAAAACGGTAAAGCCACGGCTTTTGGTTGACTGCCTTCACCACTATGTCATAGGCTTTGGCAAAATCGTCCGTAAACGCCTTTTCGTCCGCATATACGGTCAGATAATTATGCGTGTAGGAATGAATGCCTATCGTATGTCCCTCCGCCGCAATGGCACGAAGTCGGGCGGCGCAGACCTCTCCCTCGTCGGGCACTACAAAAAAGGAGGCTTTAACGCCGTTGTCCTTAAGAATCTTTAAAATAACGCCGGTATTTTCGGAGGGACCGTCGTCAAAGGTAAGGTAAACGGTCTTATCCGTCTTTTCGTATTCCCCCGTGTATTTTTTCGTCCACATTTTGGGATAATCCGCAAGGGAGGATATATCGGGTGTTTTAAAAAAAGCGGATTCGTCATAGGGAGCGTTTTCAGGCACTTCGGGAATAACCGCCTCTTCCGTTAAGGATCCTGTTGGCGCACTGCCGTCGGAGGAAAAAACCGGAACGGCGGAAACGTCGGCAGGCGGCGTTCTAAGTGCGGGGGTAAGATCGAAAAACTCCCTCGCCTCCTCGGCGGAGCAGCCTGAAAGCGACCAGGCAATAACAAGCGCACCGATTATTTTTATAATAATTCCCTGTATGTTCTTATGGGTTATTTTCATAATAATTACCTCCGAGAGCCGTGTACATTTTCTTTGTCAAGAGCCTTGTACAGTTTTTTGTCAAGAGTCTTGAACATTTTCTCTGAGCTTCCGAAAACCGTTTTTTCTTTTAAAAAAGCTTTCAGAGCTGCTCTTACTTATGTAATTATTATGGCATAACCCCTTATTCTATTCAACAACATTTCAGTAACAATTTGCTTACAGTTCGGTAACAAGTTATTACAAAACCGTTACAGCCTTCTCCGTTACAGCCTTCCTGCCTTTTTCTACATATTGGCAATTAAGCATACTTAGGAATAATTTTATAAAAAAGGCAAATAAATAAATCCAAAGGTAAATTTTGTATGAAAGGACTATTGTAAAATTATGGATATTATAAATAACGGCAAAAAATCTTTAAATTCTTTTTTTAAAATAACCTTAGGGGCGATTATCATTTTCGCCATGCTTATCGGTGCGTCAAACACCGCCGCAAAGCCGGTTTATTCCCAACAGGGCTCTCAGGGAACGGAGGTGGAGGAAATACAGAGAGTGCTTAAGGAGTGGGGGATTTTTAAGGGGGAAATAACGGGATATTTCGGCACAGCCACCGAAAACGCACTCAGACAGTATCAGAAAAACAACGGCCTGGAGGCTACGGGAATAGCCGACGAGGCTACACTTAAAAAAATGGGCATAACCATAGGCAGCGTTCCGAATGCCACAGACGCCAACATTAACCTTTTAGCAAGAATAATTTCCGCAGAGGGAAGGGGTGAAAGCTATGTGGGACAGGTGGCTATAGGAGCGGTTATCTGCAACAGAATAGAGCACCCCTCTTTTCCCGATACGCTGCAGGGCGTAATTTACCAAAACGGCGCATTTACCGCTATCGTTGACGGACAGTTCGAGGAGGACGTGGCGGAATCGGCATACTATGCCGCAAGGGACGCACTTTCGGGCTGGGATCCCACAGGGGGCTGCATCTATTACTTTAACCCCAAAAAAACCGACGACGAATATATGCACAGCAGAGAGGTTATTAAGATTATCGGCGATCATCGTTTTTGCATGTAGCTTAACGGCTGAGCTTATTAAAAAAATAATCAAAATCCAGATGTCCCCCGCCACTTAGGCGGCGGGTTCCATTCAGAGTTTCAGTGGGGGATTGTATCCCCTACTGAAACCCTGAGGGGCTTACGCTCCGGATTTCTCATAAATTCGGGGCACTGCCCTCATTGAATAAAAGTCTTCGTCTTGTCGAAAATCCCTGAAGTCTGTTTGATTTTCGACAAGCTGACACCGTTTTTGATGGCAAGCCGCCAAAAACAAAAATCGGACGGAGCGTTGCTCCGCCTCGATTTTAAGGCTATGATCCAATAACTCTCCCGAAGTCGGGCAAAAACGGCATATTTTTTACGACCCCTTCGGCTTTATTTCTTCTCGGCTTCAAGCTTTATAACAAAAGAAGCTTCATCTGTCTTAACATACCCGTTTTCTTCAAGCTTAAGCATCTCCTCCTTAAGCTCCGTACCGCTGTAATACCTTGAATCCAAAACAATTATTTCGGCGTCCGTCCAGTCCTCCCTATTATAAATGGGAGGATACATATATACCTGTTTGCAGTCGTAAAGGTGCGGAGTAAGGAAGGTGGAGGCGTATATAATCTTATCCTTGGGCAGCTCCTTTAGAAACCTATCCGCCGTTTGGTAACGCTCCTGATTGTAAAAATATGTTTCCGCATAATGGTATTTGGGCATGGCATTGCCCATAAGGCATACCGCCGCCGCCATAAAAGCGGTTACCGCAAGCTTAAGCTTTGCCCTGCTGTAGCGCAGATTTTTTACCGTTAAGAAAATCAGCATCGCCCCCGTTCCGAAAACATACTGATAGTTAATATCATACTGATACTTATAATCGGTGGCGATATTTATCAGAATAAAGGGAGCTATAAGAAACCAGTCGGAAATTTTTCTCGTTTTTACAGGAATGAATAAAAGGGGCAGCAGCATCTGAAGCATAAACAAAAGCTTTTCCTCCGTCAGCAGCTTCGACAGGAAAAAGGCGGGGTTCTTTATTACGTTTTTCACTACCTCGGTAAGAGAATCCTGCCCCTCGGTCAGGAAAATGTCGTAGCGGGAAACCTTTATCCCTTCTCCGTAAGCATTTATAAAGGCAGTGTCCGCAAAGAAGCCGCATACTCCCATAATAATAAGAAATACCGAAAGCAGCTTGCTTACCTTTTTGTTAAAGAGAGCGTAAAGTGCGATAAATACTAAATAAAGCCCCGCATCCTCCTTTACGCAAAGCAAAAGGACGGCGGATATAATAAGACCCACACGCTTATCCGATTCCAAAAAATACAGTACCCACAAAATAATTGGAGTTAAAAAGCAGTTTTCGTGAAAATCGTAAAAGCAGGCTCCCGTAAGGGCAGGATAGCAAAGGAACATTCCGCAAAGAGCAAGGGTAACCCCTCCGCCGTATCTCCACCTTTTGCACAGCAGCAAAAGAGGAATAACTCCCGAAAAGCATACTGCCGCCTGCATTGCAAGCAGGGATTCGGGATTTCTGAAAATCATGTAAAAGGGAAGCATTAAATAGTAGATCGGAGAAAAATGCACCGCAAAATGCGACAAAAGCTCGTTTCTCTCCAAGGTTGTATTTTGGGTAAGATCCGTCGCCATATATTCGAACATCTGGGCGAACAGCCCGAAATCAAAGGCAGAGCTGTTAAAAACATACATTCTTATAATTGTGCCGAAGGAAACCGCAAAGGTCATTAAAGCGGTAATTGCGGCAACAAAAATATATAAGCCCCTGCCCTCGAGAATCTTTATTTTTCTGTCCTTAAAAACGTCCTTAAAGGAGAGGGCGGCGCAAACCACCGTTACCGCCAGCACAGTATAAAAATACGGCTTTACGCTTACCGAGGGGTAAAGGATAATCAGGGAAAAGAAAAACAGGGAAAGCGGTATACAGCTGCGGTACAGCTTGTCCTTTTTAAAAAACAGAGCAAAGATCAGAGCTGCGACGGAAACCGTTATAAGCAAAAGAACAAAAACATTTACCTGCTTTACCGAGTCTATCGATAAAATATCCGTATCCCGATGAATAAAATTCAGCGAAATGCCCGAGGAAACGATAAAGCCGCTTATAAGGGCATAGATCAGAAAAGCCCCGTATTTTCTTACCTTAACCTTATTTATATTAAATCTTTTTTCCATAGCTTTTTCCTTTTTTATAATACTTATATTACAATACTTATATAGTATAGCATAATATGGATATTTTTCAAGCTTTTTTTCCTTGCAGCGCTTTAAAATAGTTCAATGAGGGGCAACGCCCCG
>DNUB01000211.1 GCA_003508605.1 Oscillospiraceae bacterium
AGTGCAACAGAGATATACCGCCGTCAGGGCAAGCCTTGGCGGTAAGGGTGGAAAGGCGAGGCAAGAGCTCACCGGAGCGCAGGAGACTGCGCTGCCATGTAAACCCTATCCGATGCAACGCCGATTGGTACGGAGAGAAATGCGTCTGCTCGGCGTACTCCGATATAGGCGGCTTGATCCTGCGGGCGACCGCAGGGGTAGATAAATGTTCGTACTCGACAGAACTCGGCTTACAGATGAGGTTATATTTGAATATCCGCCGTATACGGCTTTGTATTGCGGCTTGAACGGGACGCCAAACGGGAAGGCGGCGCCGATTTATCTATGATTTCAGAAAAAGCCGCGCCGATTTCCGTCCCCTCGGAGCAACACAAAATCGCTTACCCTTCTGCGTTTTTTGCGCAAAGGAGTAAGCGATTTTATTTATGTAGGTTAGGAAAATGAAAAAGACAAATCAAAGGAGAACCGACCCTTGGGGCTTATGGGAAAGTCTCGGCTTTCAATGACAAATTAAGGTGCAATAAGCTCCGCCGTTCCGTCCTGTGAAATATCCACCCTATAAGGGTAGGAATATTCGGGCTCGGCAAAGTATGCGGCCGCTTCTTCTCCCTCAAGCTCGGTTAAAGCACCCTGCTCAAGGCGGAAGTATTTTTCGCCCACCTTTAACACTCTTCCGTCGACAGAGGAGAATACGGGACTGTCACCAACCTCTAAAATGTCTCCTTCGGGAGTCAATATAAGATGTTTGCTCACTCCGTCCTGCACAACCGTAAAGGCGGCCGTGTCCATGCTTGCGTTTCCGCCGAACTGCAAAGCCTCGGAATATGAAGCAAGCTCTTTCTCGCTTCCGTCTGCGGAATTGACAGCGTAAATTTTCGTAACCGCATTTGCGGAATCCGTAACGGCGGTATAGATTATACCGTTGTTATACGAGATCACGGAAACGGGATTTGTATATTCCTTGGTAAAGGCAACGCTTACGCTGCCGCCGCTCCTCTGAGCATAGTAAATGCATATCTTTTCGGGGGAAACGGTCTTAAAGAGCATAACCGTGCCGTCGCCGCTGCATGAAATAAAGGCTATTTCCGCATTGCCCCCGGTAATGGAGCTTACATCTATCTCGCTGAGAGAGCCCGATTCTCCCTCTGCATAATACAGACGGTTTCTGCCGCCGGCGTCGCAGGCCGTAATAAACAATGCCGTACCCTGAGGATTTGAATATGTGATTCTTGCGTCCTCGGCATAAAATGTGGTCTCAAGCTGAAGCTCGCCGTCGCAGAGCTTATAAAGCCTTATGCTGTCCAAGGTGGTCACCGTCAGCTTTTCACGGCTTATGAACCGTGCGGTCTTAACCCCCGAAACAGGTATTGTAATATTGCGGGCGGGAGCTTTTTCCGTGGTCTCGGGCACGGTAACCTCCGTTGTAACCTCCGAAGGCTGAGTATCGGGAACGGTTGTGGTATCGAAGGTTGTTATCTCCGGCAGGGATATTTGTATATTTTCCCCGGTGGTAACCACCGTCTCGTAGGGCTCCTTTTTAACATAAGGCACAAAGCTTTTGTCGGTATACCTGCTGCCCTCCACCGGCTCGGCAAGGGAGACTATTTTCAGTCGGTTAAGCTCTTCAAAAAGCCTTGTGGGAGCCGTTATTTTTGCCCCTCTGAATTTTATTCCGCTGCTTATCTTATCGCTGTATCTGTAATATTTTCCCTCCGAGGTGTAAAGCAGCAAGGGGGATATTTCCATATTATTGTCAACGGAGGAAAAGGCTATAAGTATCTCGTTGAGAGAATGCTCCTCCTCAAAGGAAACGTACATATCCATAACCTCGGAGGCTTCCGCCAGCTCCTTATAACGCTGTTCGGCGGCATATACCCGCTCGATGGCAGTATCCAAGCCGGCGTCGGTTATATCCACTCCGGGCTTAGGCAGCATATTGGAGAAGATTACGATGGCGGCTGCGGCTGCCGTGCAGGCGGCGGCGCAGGTGACCCACCTAAAGGCGTTTGACCCGTTTTTCTTTACCGCCTTGCGCTTTGCAAGGCACTTTATCTTTTCCGTGTCCACGGTATAGGTCTCCATCAGCTCACGGTAAAAATCTTTTCTGTCCAACGCATTCTCCCCCTCTCTATAATCTGAATTTTTTCTTTTGCCGTTCTATCGTGCGGTAAAGCTTGTTTTTCACCGCCGAAAGGTTCATATCCAAGGTCTCGGCGATATCCGCAAGACGCATATCGCATACAAAATATAAATAAAAAATCTTTCCCGTTACTTCGTCTGCGGTGGCAATATCCTCAAATATTTCACGGGCAAGCAATTTATTGCACAAAACATCGTCAAAATTTTTCTGTGTTTTGGACATTTCGTTTTCGATCATTACCATCTGTTCGTCGGTGTAATCGGAAAAGCTTTCGGTGACGCTTGTTTTCTTCTTTGAGGCGTAATAGCTCTTAAGCTCGAATTTTGCAATGCTTATTAAAAAAGCCTCGGAGCTTTCTATATCGGAATGTCCTTTTTTAAGAATACGCTGGTAAAACCGAGCGTAAATATTCTGCAAAATATCCTCTGCGTCAAGAATGTTCCCGCATTTACTTATGACATATTTGGTAAGAGAGCTTATTGTTTCATCATAAACCTTATTAAAATAAGCATCAGGAGAATTTTCTCCTTTTCGGCTCAAGCGTATTCACCTCGCTTTCGACCTTACAATTAGTAGTAGGGTTTTACCCTCAAAAAGTTTCAGCTCACGGCGCAAATTTGAATGTGAGGAAATGCAGGGAGCCGGGTACATAAGCTATCCGTTATTTCTGCCGCTCCGTATTCCTATAATCAAAATCCGATGTCCCCCGCCTTTTGCGGCAAGCAAAAGGCATAGCATCATTAGGAGGCGGGTTCCATTCAGTCTTTCAGTGGGGGAGATA
>DNUB01000283.1 GCA_003508605.1 Oscillospiraceae bacterium
AAATTTTGCCTTGCAGGCAACAAAATTATGCTCGAAAATCTGCATATTGATTTTATGTGAACACGCTCTAGAAAGATAATTTTTCCTAAGCAGGACAACTTTCAATATACATAAATGCGAATAAAATAATAGTGGAATAAACCGATTAAACGAAAGGAAGCTTGACATATAATGACCCTTTTAAAAAAACGTCTGCCCTGCCTTGCGGTTATGGCGGCGGTTTTGCTGGCTTTTGCCGCCTGTCAGGGAGAGAAACCGGGCAAATCCGACAAATTGACCGTTGTGACCACCACCACAATGCTCTGCGATCTGGCAAAACAGATAGGCGGGGACTGCACGGAGGTGTGGGGGCTTATGGGCAGCGGCGTCGACCCTCACCAATACCGTGCAAGCGCAGGGGATATTTCCAAAATGCAGAACGCCGACGCAGTAATTTACAGCGGACTGCATTTAGAGGGAAAAATGGGCGACGTGTTTGCCTCGCTGGAAAAAAGCGAAAATTCGGAAAATACAGGCAAAAAAGTGATCTGCGCCGCCGACGGATTGGAGGAAAAGGATATAATTTACAACGACGGCGTACCCGACCCTCACATATGGTTTGACGTGCATTTATGGAGCTTAGCGGCGGAGGAGGTGGCAAAGGGTCTGACGGAAGCAGACCCCGAAAACGAAGTCGCATATAAAAACAATTTGGAGGAATATAAAAAGCAGCTTGCAGAATTGGATAGCTATATAAGAGCAAAAACCGAGGAAATACCCCAAGGTCAGAGGGTGCTTATTACCGCCCACGACGCTTTCGGCTATTTCGGCAGAGCCTACGGCTATGATGTCAGAGGGCTTCAGGGCATAAGCACCGCAACGGAAGCGGGAACTGCAGATGTAAGCAGGCTGGCGGATTTTATTGCGGAAAATAAAATAAGAGCGGTTTTTGTGGAATCCAGCCTGCCTGTGAAAAACATTCAAGCCTTAATGGAGGCGGTTAAGTCAAGGGGCTTTGAAACCTCGCTGGGCGGCTCGCTGTACAGCGATTCCACAGGGGACGGTGAAACGGGTACGGATACCTATATCGGTGCGTTTAAGCATAATGCGGACGTTATCACCGAGGCATTAAAGCCCTGACTTTATCCAAAAGCAAAATACAACAATTTGAAAGGACAATTTATAATGAGCAATACGGAAAATGCGGTAGAGGTCAGCAGCCTTACCGTTGCATACAACTCAAAGCCCGTTTTGGACAATGTGGATTTAGAGCTGCCCAGAGGTATGCTTACTGCGGTAATGGGACCTAACGGAGCGGGAAAAACCACTCTTATAAAGGCAATGTTAGGTCTGATCCCAAGGGTGGAGGGACAGATAAGCTTTCCGAAAATCAACGGTAAAAAGCCCTGCATCGGCTATGTCCCTCAAAGCGAAAGTATAGACCGGGATTTTCCCGTTTCGGTGCTGGACGTGGTTACAATGGGCTGCTACGGAAGATTGGGCTGGGTGAAAAGACCCACAAGGGACGACAGGAATTTCGCTATGGCAATGCTGAAAAAAACGGGCATGGAGGAGTTTGCAAAACGGCAGATAAGTCAGCTTTCGGGAGGTCAGCAGCAGAGGACGTTTATTGCCCGTGCGCTTGCTCAAAGGGCAGACGTGTACCTTATGGACGAACCCTTCAAGGGCGTGGATTCGGATACGGAAAAATCCATAATCGCCCTTTTAAAGGAGCTGCGCACGGCGGGAAAAACGGTGGTGGCGGTACATCACGATTTGTCAACGGTAAGCGATTATTTCGACTGGGTAACCCTTATAAATATGAAGGTGGTAGCTAACGGAGAGGTCAAAAAGGTGTTTACCGACGAAAACCTGAACCTTACATACCGCAGAGTGGGAAAGGCGGGTGCGGCACTGTGAATATTCTGTCCGATCACACCTTTCTGACGGTGGCGGCAGGCTCGGCGGCTCTCGGTATGATAAGCGGCGTTATAGGCAGCTTTGCGGTTTTAAGAAAGCAAAGCCTTTTAGGGGACGGAGTAAGCCATGCGGCTTTGCCCGGAGTCGCCGCCGCATTCCTTATAACGGGAGTTAAAAGCAGCGGCGTACTGCTTTTGGGCGCACTGCTGTCGGGGCTTTTGGCCGCTCTTTTAATTTCGGTCATTGTAAAATACTCCAAGGTAAAATTTGACGCCGCCTTAGCCGCCGTTATGTCGGGATTTTTCGGTTTGGGCACCGTGCTCCTTACCTGCGCCCAGAAGCTGCCCAATGCGGCTCAGTCGGGACTCTCCACCTTTATTTACGGTCAGGCAAGCGCAATGCTCACCAGCGACGTTGTTTTAATAAGCGTACTGTCGGCGGTCCTGCTTATCCTTACTCTGCTTTTTTGGAAGGAGTTTAAGCTTTTCTGCTTTGACAGAGACTTTGCGGTACAGTCGGGATTTTCCGAAAAAAAATTAAGCCTGCTGCTTTCCTTTATGACGGTGGTTACCGTAATTTTGGGCATACAAACGGTGGGCGTTGTGCTGATGAGCGCAATGCTGATCATTCCCGCAGCAGCCGCAAGACAGTGGAGCGACAGACTTTATGTAAATATAATGCTCGCTGCATTTTTCGGCGGATTTTCAGGGGTTTTCGGAGCTTTAATAAGCGGCTTGGGAGAGGGTGCGCCCACAGGTCCCGTCATAGTTATAACCGCCTCCGTAATAGCGGCGTTAAGCCTTTTGTTTGCGCCTAAAAGAGGCATTGTAAACAAAATACTGCAAAGAAAAATAAGCCGTTTAAGGCTTACCGTAACTGTTAAAGGGGGAAATAAAAAGCCATGAGCGCAGAAATCGAAATACAGATCATCGCAGTGCTTACCGCTGCCTCCTGTGCTATTCCGGGGGTATTTCTGGTATTGAGAAAAATGAGTATGGTAAGCGACAGCATCACTCACACCATTCTTTTGGGAATAGTGCTTGCTTTTTTTATCGTAAACGACCTGTCCTCCCCCTTTCTGCTGATAGGGGCGGCGGTTATGGGTCCCGTTACGGTGTGGCTTACGGAAATGCTCTCCAAAACAAGGCTTTTATCCGAGGACAGCGCAACGGGAATGGTGTTTCCCCTATTATTTTCCATAGCCGTAATACTTATCACCAAATATGCGGGTACCGCCCATTTGGATACGGATTCGGTGCTTTTGGGAGAGCTTGCCTTTGCGCCCTTTGACAGACTGATAATAAACGGCATGGATATGGGAGCAAAGGGTGTTTATGTAAGCGGCGCACTGCTTTTGATAAACATTGTTTTTACGTCGGTGTTTTACAAGGAGCTGCTGATAGTTTCCTTTGACCCTGTTTTAGCTGCGGTTATGGGCTTTTCGCCCGCAATTCTCCACTATTCCCTAATGACGGCGGCTTCCCTTACCGCCGTAGGAGCGTTTGAGGCGGTAGGCTCGGTGCTGGTTACGGCGTTTATGATCGCACCTGCAGCCGCCGCATATCTGCTGACGGATAATCTGAAAAAAATGCTTGTTATTGCGGTGGGTATCGGCGGAATAAGCGGAATTTTAGGATATCGGACGGCGGTTTTTTTCGAGGTGTCCATTGCGGGATCAATGGCGTGCTGGTGCGGTATTTTCTTTTTGGGAGCTTTTATATACAGCCGAGCAGTGAAAAAGCCGGGGAATTTCAGATTAAAAACAAAAAAACTGCCCTGACTGCACCGATTTCAAAAAAGCCTAACGCCGTAAATCCAAAAAACGGCTCAAAAAGCATTAACCCCCGACCCCGGAATAAACCGTCTCCACAACCTCCGCCAAAAACAGATCCCTTTCAAGCTTATTTTCCAGATGATAACCCAAAACATCATATGATTTATCACCGGTCAAAAACGCAGATTCCATTACCGAGGTAAGAATAAAAGCCAAAAGCCGCTTTTTATCGCCGCCTGTGCCTGTCATAGCCAGCTTTAAGCCGCTTTGCACCGCTCCCGTATTGCTTTTTACCCTGTAATCCTTCATATCGCTTAGAATAAAGGTTCTTGCTATCGCCTTGTTGCTAAAGAAAAAGTCAAAGACCTTTTGCGCTCTGTGCAGAACTTTTTCCCGCTCGGCGGCATTTTCACCCGCTTCGTCGTCGGAATAAAAGCAGAAAAGTATCTTGTTGGCTATCCGCTGAACGCATATTTCTATAAGCTTATCCTTGCTTTTAAAATGGTAGTTGATAAGACCGAGGGCAATTCCGCTTTTTTCCGCAATGGCGCGGGAGGTCACGGCGGACAGGTTGCCGCCGTTTTGCTCGATAAGCTCGGTTGTGGATTTAATAATACTTTCCTTGATATCCATACTTTTCCGCCTTTCATATTTATTGTTTTATTTTATAAGTATCCTTTATGCCCGCAGCGATTTCTTCCGCTTGTCTGTACAGTCTTTGCAGCCTTTGCGTACCGTTTTCCAGCTTGTAATAGTGATAAATATAGGGGATTTCCAAGCCTAAGAACAACAAAAACAAGGGCAAAAAATATATTACGCAAAAGCACATGGCAAGCGAACCTACCGTAAGCAGTGCAAAGGTCATGGTAACAATAAGATGTATCAGCCGCTCATGCTGAAAAAAACCTATATTGACCCGTATCCTTGCCATAATTTCAGGTGAAAGCCTTTCTTCCCTTATCCACTGCTCGACCTGTTCTATATAGCTTTGCAATTCCTTTTTCATATCCGCCTCATAACTATTGTCTGTTCCTATGGCTGCGAAGGATCCTTAAGGCAACACCGCACAATT
>DNUB01000317.1:0-2602 GCA_003508605.1 Oscillospiraceae bacterium
GCGGTACGGGCGCAGCTCGAAAAAATTCCCAAAAGCCAACGCAGTAAAAAAGCCCAACGCAGTTCCCCCCGAGTAAATACTATTGACATTTTCCCCCACCTGTGATACAATAAAAGCAACAATCTGAAAGGAACACTTATAAATATGTCCTTAAAAGTAGAAAACATATCAAAGAAATACGGCGATTTTACCGCCCTGGAAAGCCTCTCCTTCGAGATAAGCAGACCGGGGGTATTTGCGCTGCTGGGCACAAACGGAGCCGGAAAAACCACCTCGATACGCATTATTTTGGGAATGCTTGCGAAAAATTCCGGGTCGGTAAGCTGGAACGGCAGGGAAATGCGCCCTGCGGAGGAAAATATAGGCTATCTGGCCGAGGATCGGGGGCTGTACCCGAAAATAAACGTGCAGGAGCAAATATACTTTTTCGCTTCCTTAAAAGGAATAAAAAAATCCGAGGCGGGAAGGGAAATAGACTATTGGTTCGAAAGGCTGGGCATTAACGAATACCGTAAAAAAACCGCAGCTCAGCTTTCAAAGGGCAATCAGCAGAAGGTGCAGCTTGCCGCCGCCCTCTTGGGCAACCCGAAGCTGCTGGTATTGGACGAGCCGTTGTCGGGACTTGACCCGGTTAATGCGGATTTGTTTAAATCGGTAATCAGGGAGGAGATATCCAAGGAAAAATATATAATTATGTCAAGCCACCAAATGAATATCATTGAGGAATTTTGCGACGATATCGTTATACTTAACAGAGGGAAAACCGTTTTGCAGGGTAACCTTAACGAGATCAAAAGGGCGGAGGGCAGAGTGAATCTGCTTGTAAAGTCCGATTTTGACTTTATGCCTCTTGCGGCGGAGTGCGGACTCAGCATTAAGGAAAATACCCCCAACGGCGTTTGCTTTACCGTTGCGGGGGAGGAGCAGGCCTATACGCTGTTGGGCAAAATGACGGCGGCGGGAATGCCCCCCGTAAAGTTTGAGCTAAGAGAGCCCACCCTGAATGAAATATTTATAGAAAGAGTAGGTGAGAGCAATGAGGTTTAAGGGTTGGAAGCAGATTTTCGGCTTTAATTATCTTCAATATATCAAAACTAAGGCTTTTGTTGCAAGCACAATCGTTATGTCGGTGCTTTTTGCTCTTATTATTGCGGGAATAAACATTATACCCACCCTTGCCGCAGAGGGAAGCCTTGACGATATCTTCGGAGACGATGAAGACGGTCTTTCTCTTGAAAAGCTTTATATTTGCAACGAAACGGACATTCCCCTTGTGAATTTATCCGAGCTTGAAAAGAAAAATATAGAGAGGGAGGAGCTGGGCAGAGAAGAATTTGACGAAAAATGCGAGGAAATAGCGAAAGGCGAAAAGCCCTGCGCCGCCCTGCTTATCTCAAAGGTCAAGTATGAGGACGGCGACGGCAGCTATTTTGATCTGAAGCTGTTCCGTCCCGAAAACGGGGATATTTTATCAAAATCTCAATGCGAGGGTATCGCCGAGGCTTGCAGGGAGGGATTCAGAAATTCGCTGCTGCTGTCTTTGGGCGTTGAGGAAAAGGAGCTTGAAACGGCAAAGCTTGAAATAAGTGCGGAAACCGCCGTGTTTGGCGAAAGCGGGCTTTCCTTTGCTCAGGAGCTTGCGGGAACGGTCGTTCCCATGATCATATCCGCCATTATGTTTTCCTTTATTATCAGCTATGCACAGATCATTGCGCAGTCTATTGCCCAGGAAAAGACCTCCCGTGTTATCGAGCTGCTTATCACCTCGGTAAGACCCCTTGCAATAATTACGGGTAAGGTGCTTGCAATGCTTTTGGTGGCGATTACGCAGGTGGCAATAATTTTCGGCGTGTGCGGCATAGTGGGCGCAGTCACCATGCCCTTTGGCATATTTGCCAACGCCGACATGATAAGCGGCGCAGCGGGAGCCGTCGGCGAGGGCTCGGCGGCAGCCACGGACATAGGCAGCGAGTTTATGACCGCAATGCCGGGCTTGTTTAACGCAGGCTCGATTATCGCCATAATAATCACACTTATTTTAGGATTTCTTTTTTACGCATTATTGGCGGGACTTGTAGGTGCGGGAGTAAGCCGCAGCGAGGATCTGGCGGCGGCTATGCAGCCCCTGATGCTGGTGGCTATGGCGGGCTTCTTCCTTTCCTATATGTCGGCGGCGTTTAACAGCGACGGCAGCGGAAACATCGTTATGACCGTCTCGAGATACATTCCCATATCCTCTCCCTTTGCACTGCCTCCCGCTATCCTTTTGGGGCAGATGTCGGCTTTGGAAACGGTAATTTCCGTAGCCTTTCTCACGCTGCTTACCGCCCTGATGGCCTTGCTGGTTTCCAAGGTCTATGAAACGATTATACTGTATTCGGGCAATCCTCTTAAGCTGGGACAGATCTTGAAAATGGCCGGGAAAAAGGACAGCTGACGGCGGCAAAGGGTTATTGCGTTATCTATCGGGTTATTTGTCGTTTTAACGGTATTAACGCCGCACAGACCTATATTGGGGTTTGTGCGGCGTTTTTTGTCAGGAAAACGCTTTTTATTTAATCTGTAACCGAATTGTAATAAAATTGTAACTGCTTTGTAATTG
>DNUB01000317.1:2895-3530 GCA_003508605.1 Oscillospiraceae bacterium
ACTGCTTTGTAATTGTGTTTTTGATTTTTTACAAGTATAATGTAATCAAAGAAAAGGCAAAACATAATTTAAATAAAACGTAATTAAAAAAGGAGGACTGTTGTAATGAAAAGAACCGTTTTAGGTATAGCAGTTATGATATTAGGCATGGCAATGTGCATTACGGGAATAGCCCTCTGCGCCGTTTCCGCACAGGGAGGCGAAAAATCCGTAAACGATGATTTAAAGGCAATGGTCAATATACAGGAAAACAAGATTTATTCGGGTACATATACGGCTGTTAACGGCGGCGAAAAAATCGTCATCACAGACAGCGAAATCCTTTTCGCCGACGGCTCGGAAAAAAGCTACAGACTTTCAGTATGGAAAAATATGCCCGATACCAACGAGGAAACAGGAAAAATCACCTATTCCGATTACTGCTTTTTAAAGACCTCCGACCAAAACTTCCGATACTATCCCGATAAAAAAGAGATTGTTGTGGACGGTATGTTTTACGCTCTCGGTTCAGCTGCTTAAAGTTTTTGTGCTCTCCTTTTCACAATAGAATCCATAATTAAAATTTAAATCTTTTTCCTGTTTCCTGTTGATATTGATATATATGATATGAAACAAAACCACGTTATTCAAACGTG
>DNUB01000120.1:0-6251 GCA_003508605.1 Oscillospiraceae bacterium
AACGATAAAATGTTCTCAGACATTGAGATAATATCAACCACTTTCCGCAGTCTGAGGTTATTATATCACATTATCGGTGCGCTGTAAAGAAATATCCTCTTTACTATTTTTGAATATGCTTCAGGGGGCGAATATCCTTACCCCTAAAGGGAAGCTTCTCCATCGTAAATATCCTTGATGAAATGCGTTCGCCATATCTTTCCTGTATTTCCGAAAGCGTAAGGTTAGTGCTGACTATGGAAGGATTGCCCTTGTTCATTCTTGTGTTTATTATATTGTATAGAGCAGCCTGATTAAATTTCGAATCAAATTCCGCCCCTAAATCATCAAGTATCAGCAGATCGCAATCCCATAAAAGCGATTCGGTATCGATTTGCTCCACTGTGCTGAAGTGCTCTTTTTCAATTTGCCTGAATAAATTGGGGGCAGAACCGTAAATTACGCTGTATCCTCTTTTTATAACCTCATTTCCCACCGCCAAGGAAAGATGCGTCTTGCCTAACCCCGTTGCACCCAACATAAGTATACCGTTATTCGGCAAATGAAAATCCTGAGCGTATTTTCTGCAATATGAAAAAATCATTTCCATGGTTTTCCTTGCATTATCTTTTTTTCCGCTTGCATCAACCTCCGGATAAAAGGATATATCAAAGGAATCAAAGGAACAAAGGCTCATTCCCGACGCCTTGTTCAGGTCGCTGCACTGAAACCTTTGAACGTCATTCATAAAACAGGAACAGCGTTTTCCCTCATATATTCCCGTGTCCTTACACTTTTCGCAGCTGTGAACAGGATCGAGATAATTTTCGTCAAATCCGCTATCAACAAGCAGCTGCTTCATTTGCCGCTTAATTTCCATATTCTCGGCGCATATTTCCTTAACCGACTGCCCGGCATTTCCGTTTCGGAGTAAAATAGTGGAAAGCCTCGCTCCTCCTGCGGCAAGCTTTTTTTTCATTTCCTTTATCTGAGGAATGATTTTTTCTGCTTTTTCAATATGCTCCTTCTGTATTTCCGCATTTTTGCTTCTTCGGAGATTAAGCTCATTTTCCGCCATTACATAATACCTGCTTAAATAACTCATTCGTCGTCCCCCGAATATATATACTTTTCGTTCATCATTTTTTCTATTTCGTTTACATCAAAAGAAAGCTCCCTGCGCTCCTTTTGTTTTTTCTGCGGCTTTTCTTTTAAAATCTGTTCCGTCTTTTTAAACCCCTTACTGTGCCAATCGCCCAAGATCTTGTCCATATAAGGAAAAGACAGCTTTCCTGTGCCGTTCAGAGTAAGCTGATAAGCTTCTTCTATCATCTCGTCGTCAAATCCGTAAGCATTAACCCATTTGTCAATCATATTTTTTTGCTGATCCGAAAAAGAAGAGGTTACCTCAAACATTTTTTTAAATCTGCTTACGGCACAATCAAATTTCTTTAGCTGCCCGACTCTTTCCTCCGCCTTTTCAATAGTGTTTATCTCGGACTCCGACCAATCCAATGCAGTTTTTCGCATATATGAGGGTCTTGCCTGATTAGCGGAAAAGCAGTAATTTATAAGTATGAGCGCAACCTCCGCCGGCAAACAGGCATCCTCAAGAATAATCATAACGGTATTCTGCTCATTATGCTTTAAGGGTCTGCCGTACAGCTTTTCACACTGCTTGAATAAAAAATCGGCGTCTGCATTATTTCTGACGGTTTGGGCGATTTCCACAGGGGGAAAATCCGGAGTTCTCTCTAAATTAACCTTTCTGACTACACTTTCGGAAAGGGTCTTTGAAGCTGAAAAAGAAAATTTATCTGTATTCTCATTTTTTGCGGTATTATCGGATTTTCGGATATCATCCTCTCCCCTTTTTTCCGCAGCGAAAAGATTTCCCGATTCGTCCGCTCGTAACACCTCGCGCTTTACCCAAAATCCGATACTTTCTTCAACCTGCTCCGAATCAATGCCCAGCTGCTCTCCTATTTCCCTGCTTTCATACACGGCGTTTGAATTTCGCAGAATATAGAGCAGTACCTTAATATCATTTTCTCCTGCAATTTTAATATATTTGTCAACAATTACCGACGGAATACAAAAAATATTACCCCATATTCCCAGGCTTAACTTATAATTCATCTGAATATCCAAACGCCTTTCCGCTCTACTTCGATTTTTTTCTGTTAAGCAGCTCCTCTGCGCTTAGCAAAGCCGCTTCGCTGTCCGAATTGCCCGAAATAATTCTCGCAATTTCTCTTTTCCGTTCATTAAAACCAAGAGAATGAACAGTCGTATAGGTCCGCAGATCATCGCTTTTCTTTTCTATAAGCAAATGTCTGTCCCCCATAGCTGCAATCTGTGCAAGGTGAGTCACGCAAAGCACCTGTCTTTTATCAGATATTTCAGACAGCTTTATTCCCACCTTCTGAGCCGCCCTGCCGCTTATTCCGGTGTCAATTTCGTCAAATATCATTGTGGGCACATTGTCCGATGAAGCAAGCACGTTTTTAACCGCTAACATAATTCTCGAAAGCTCGCCGCCCGACGCAATTTTATTCATGGACTTAGGCTCTTCACCTTTATTGACGGAAATAAGCATTTCAACCTTGTCCATTCCGGTAATGGAGATCTTGTCCTTTTGAAAATCAAAAATAAACCTTATATTGGGCATATCAAGAAAAACAAGCTCCTCGGTTATTTTCTTCACTAATTCATCGGCGGCTTTTTTCCTTAAATCGCTGATTTCGGCAGCCTGAGCTTTCACCTTCTCCGCCAATTCTCGGCGTTTTTCGTTTAATTCCTCCAAAACGTCGTCGCTGCACTGCAGATCCTCCAACTCCCGCTTCCAATCCTCCAGATCCGATATAAGCCGATCTATATCGGTTCTGTACCGCCGTTTAAGCAACAGCAAATCGCTTAAACGGCTTTCCAGCTGCGAAATGTTTTCGGAGCTGTATTCATCGCTTATATTTTTGGATATTTCCAGACCTATATCCTCAATCTCAATAACAGCTTCAGACAGTCTCTTTGAAAGCTTAAAGTATTTATCGTTTTCATTGTCCGAATCCGATATTTTATCCAAATTATTTAAAGCACTGCGAATAAGACTTGCGGCAGAGCCTTCGTCGTCATATCCGCAAAGACTTCCGTAAGCCTGTGACAAAGCCTTTTGAACCGACTCAAGGTTTCTTGCCTCCTCTAACTTTTCGGTTACCTCTTTTTCTTCGCCCGCATATAAGTTATAGCTTGAAACCTCCTCGATTTTTTCCTTCAGATCCTCTATGCGGCTATCTCTGTCATTGATTTTTTGCTGTAAAGCCTTTACCTGCTTGCTTATGTGAGAAAATTTGTGAAATATTTCCCTGTATTCGCTTAATTTTTCATTAAGACCGCCATAAGAATCCAATATTTGACGCTGATTGTCTGTACTCATTAGTATTGCGGTATCATGCTGACCGTGAATGTCTATTAAGTCCGAGGCTATGCTTTTCAAAACCGCTGCGGTAGTGACCTTGCCGTTAATTCTTGCCGTGCTTTTACCGTCCGAGGAAATTTCTCTTTGCAAAAGCAATTCCCCGTCATATGAATAACCGTTTTCCTCCAGCTTCTTTTGCGTTTCCTTTGAAATATCGTCAAATAAAGCGGTAACTACCGCTTTATTTTCTCCCGTTCTTACTATGCTTTTGTCGGTTCTTGCACCTAATACCGCATTTATTCCGCCGATAAGAATACTTTTGCCTGCTCCCGTTTCGCCTGAAAACACATTAAACTTATCGCAAAAGGAAATAGCTGCCTTTTCGATAACCGCAAGATTTTCTATATTCAATTCTTTCAGCAAACTACTTCGCTTCCTTTCATTTAACACCGCTTATATCCGCTGAATAACCGGCGGCTCATTCTTTTTCCGTTTGGTTATCTGCACGTTTTATTCATTTTTTATTTATAAATACAATGCCCCTTCAAAATAACAAATACTAATGTATATCCTCCATATCCATATCTTGGCTTATTCGGTTCATTATTGGTTTTTCGCCTGAAGAAATTCTCTTAAACATAATATTTAATATATCGCAACACCACTTTTCTGTTTTCTCAATATCTGTGCATAACTGCGAAATTATTAAATCACATTCCGTTAAGGCATCATAATATTGTTCCTTTGAAAGTTCCCCACATCTAAATGCTTCATCAAGCTCGTCTTGGTCATCAATAAGAACATCACCCTGTGGCGTCAGCTTTACATCCAAATATTTATCAATGTAAGCTGCAACACCATCTTTATCATATTCAAGCTTTTCCATTACATCAACATAGACACACGAAACAGAATGAGAATATATATTCCCCATAATTACCTTATTTTGAGGAATAAACATAGCTGTAATCAATCTTTTGCATCCGTCAGGCACAAGCTGAAGCCAAACCATATCTTTTCCGCATACTGCAGTTTTTCCGGCTTTGGGGAAATTCCAATAAAAATACTCACCGTCAGTAAGCTTTATTAAACTGACAAGTCCATGATAAATTTCGCAATCCAGCCGCACCTGATAATACGGAAAATAATGAAATCCCCATTTTAAGTTTCTATCTAAACGTTTTCTTTTCATGTCCGCTCATCTTCTTAAATCATTTTTCTTATTTTTTCGCATAACTGCTTGGCGTCCGATTCCGTCCTTGTCAGAATAAAAACCGTATCATCACCTGCTATAGTACCTACAACACCGCTCGGATTCATTATATCAAAGGTGGCGCAGGCGGCGTTGGCAAGACCCGAACGGCATTTTAAGCAAACAATGTTCATGGCATAATCAACCCCTGTTATAGACTGATGAAAAATCGTGTCGTATTTCTTTTCATCGGTAATTTGAGAGTAACAGCTTATGCCGTCATCGTTAATATTTTTTTCCAAACGCAGCTCGTTAATGTCTCTTGATACGGTAGCTTGTGTAACCTTATATCCGCGTTTTGCAAGAGCCTTTATCAGCATATCCTGATTTTCGACTGTTTGTTCCTTAATAATAGATAAAATCTCTGCCTGTCTTTTTTTCTTCATAAATACACTCTCTGCTACTTCAAAGGCTTCATAAGCTTATTGTGAACCGAACTGTAAAAGCTCGCTCCGTCAACATCTATCAGCTTTAACTCAAGCTTTGATTTACTGATGCTTACAGTATCGTTGGGAAAAAGCTGCATAGGATTGCCGCCATCTGCGGATAAATACACTTCGCTGTTTTCATAAGCTATATAGCCCGCTTTCAAGGGTTCGTCCACCGAGAAAATCATAGGTCTGTTGAAAAGCGTATGAGGCGACAGTGCCGTTACCTCAAAGCAGGAAAGCTTGGGATCGATAATCGGACCTCCGGCAGAAAGGGAGTAAGCAGTAGAACCCGTGGGGGTGCTTATAATCACACCGTCCGCTCTTACTCTCTCCACCTCGGTATCTCCGCTTAAAACAATATATTCGGGTAATTTTGAAGTTGTCCCCTTAAACAAAACCACATCATTAAGCGCATTAAATCTTGTTGTTCCCTTATCCGAATTAACTTCTACGTCTAACATCATTCGTGTGCTGATTTTGCAGCTTCCGTCTGCAAGAGAACTAAGCTTAGACAAGCTGTCCTTTTCCAAGGTTGCCATAAAGCCCAAACGGCCTGTATTCACGCCCAAAAGTGCTTTGCCGCAGGCAGCGGCTTTTTTTCCCCAGCGCAGAATTGTTCCGTCTCCTCCGATAGTTAAAAAAATGTCGCATTTCTCTGCATTATCCTGAGCAGTACCGAATAATAAACCGTCAATATTTAAACCGGAACAAATATCCTCAAATCTCTTTTCCACAAGAGAGGTAATCCCATAAAGCCTTAAAGTCCTTACCACCTCCGGAAAAACCAATACGGTCTTTTCTTTATTTAAATTTGCACAAATAAATATCTTCATTTTTACCTCGATAAATAAATAAGATATTCTATATTTCCGTCTCCGCCGGTAATAGGCGACTGAACGATACCGTTAACCTTTAAGCCCATTTGCAGCGAAGCTTCTTTTATCTCGTTTACCGTCTTTTCTCTGAGCCTTTGATCCTTTACAATGCCGTTTTTGCCGATTCCCCTTTTTCCGATTTCAAACTGAGGCTTTATCAAAGCGACAATGCTTCCCTGTTCTTTCAGTAAATCGACCGCAAAGGGAAGAACCTTTTTTAAAGAAATAAAAGAAACGTCAATACTCACAAAATCAGCCTTTTCGGGTATTTTTTCATCGGCGGTTCTTATATCCGTCTG
>DNUB01000120.1:6553-12199 GCA_003508605.1 Oscillospiraceae bacterium
CTGCTCAAAAGAAATAACTTTTTCGTTTTCTCTTAAAGAAATATCAAGCTGATTTTTGCCTACGTCAACAGCATATATGAGCTTTGCGCCCCTTTGCAGCATACAATCGGTAAATCCGCCTGTTGAAGCTCCAACATCGATACAAACCTTTTCTCTTAAGTCAATATCAAATTCTTCCACAGCCTTCTCTAACTTTAAACCGCCCCTTCCCACATACTTGGGAAGATTCCCCTTTATTTCTATTTTATCGGATTCGTTAACCAACAAAGCAGGCTTTTTGATAGGACAGTCGTTTACAAAGACTATTCCCTCTTTAATAATCCGTCCCGCAACATTTCTGCTTTTAACCAAATTACGGTTCACCAATTCAACGTCAAGCCTGCTCAAAAAACTCACCCGTTTCCTTGATCATTCCCTGTATGTCAAGCTTATATTTCGCCAACTGACTTTCCGTTTCGCCGTAGCTCACAAAGCAGTTATCAACGGCAATCAGCCTATACTTACCCTTCCACTCTTTTTTCATCAGCTCAAAGGCAAATTTTTCTCCTATTCCTCCGGATCTTATTCCCTCTTCAAAAAAAATAATTTTATCATACTTTTCCGCACTTTCAACAGACTTTTCCACAATCGGATAAATTTTTACCAACTGTAAAAGATCAATTTCCATATGCTTGGCAGCCGATTTTGCAAATTCCGTTATCCGTCCATAGGAAATAATCAAAATACCTTTGTTTGTTTTATCGAATTTAAAATACCGCAGATCATAATCGGTGTCGTTTCTGTCACACAGAACCGCTTCTCCCTTAGGATAACGAACCGCCGCAACCCCGCTGCTTCTGTACACCGCCTTATATAGAGAGCTTCTTAGCTCAGCATCATTGGAGGGTGAATATATTTCAATTTTTGGAACAAGGGACAGCATTGAAACATCAAACAACCCCTGATGCGTTTCACCGTCTTCTCCCACAAATCCGGCGCGATCAACAGCCAATACTACATGTTCTTGCTCTATCGCCAAATCATGAATAATCTGATCAAAGCCGCGCTGAATAAAGGTTGAATATACACAGAACACGGGGATCAAATCCTGCGAAGCTAAGCCGCCTGCAAAGGTTACGGCATGCTCCTCCGCTATCCCCACATCAAAAAATCTCTCCCTGTGATTCCTTGCAAAATGCTGGAGTCCGGTAGCATATTTCATAGCCGCCGTGATTCCGCAAATCCTGTTATCCTTATCGGCTAACTGATTTATATATTTTCCCGCAATTTCCGAATATGTATCGTTGCAGGCATTTCGGCAGCTGTCAGTGCGCTTAGCTATTCCGTGATATTCGCCCGAATTTTGCTCGGCGGGAAGATAGCCCTTTCCCTTTTTTGTTTTTATATGAATTATGCAGGGATAATCCAACTGCTTGGCAACGTTGAGAACATCTAAAAGCTCGGATAAATTGTTACCGTTAATAGGTCCCAAATATTTATATCCCAAATTTTCAAAAATATTGCTTTGAAATATGGCAAACTTCACAAGCTCCTTAGTTCCGCTGACGGACTTTGAAAGCTCTCTTCCGATTACCGATTTTGAAAGCGCTTCCTTTACTCTTTTTTTTGTTTCAAAATATTTAGTCGAGGAGGTCATTTGAGTTAAATAATTCGCTACCGCTCCCGAATTTTTGGATATAGACATTTCGTTGTCGTTAAGAATAACGATAAAGCTTCTTTTAAGCTTGCTTGCATTGTTCAATCCCTCGTAGGCCTCTCCTCCGGTCAAAGCACCGTCGCCTATAACGGATATAACGTGATGAAAATCACCCTTAATCTCCATAGCCTTCGCTATCCCCAAAGCAGCGGAAATCGAAGTGCTTGCGTGCCCTGCGATAAAAGCATCGTGAAGGGATTCGTCGGGACGGGGAAAACCGGAAATGCCGTTTTCCGTTCTCAGCCGGCAAAAATCCTTATATCTTCCTGTTATAATCTTGTGAGCATAAGCCTGATGACCTACATCAAATATTATTTTGTCCTCCGGAGTGGTAAAAACTCTGTGTAATGCAACACAAAGCTCAACCGCACCAAGACTTGACGCCAAGTGGCCGCCGGTTCCGTACACAACATCTATTATATATGAACGAAGCTCGGCGCATAGCTTCTCCATTTCACTTAAAGAAAGCTTTTTTATAACTTCGGGAGAAATTCTCGATGATAAAATCAACCTTGTCACCCCCTTTAAGCGTACACTTTAAATTCGTACCCTGTACAATTTGTTTAAAAAATCTAAGTAATCAACTGATAAAATAATCGGTGGGAAATACTACAGCGATCAAAATACCCAATAAAGCACCGAAGATAACCTCTAACGGCGTATGACCCAAGAACTCCTTCAGTTCAACGGTTTCCTCGGGATCCTCCTCTTCATCATCGATCCTTTCATCTATTTTATCCAGCATTTCCTCATCAAGCTCATCTACTATGCGGCGCAGTCTGTTGATCTGCTTTGCATGCATACCGGCAGCTCTTCTTATTCCCGTTGCATCATACATAGTTATCATCGCAAGTACCATAGAAAGAGCAAAAATCGGTGAAGCCAAGCCTTCCATTCTGTATATGGTGATAACCAGTGCGCATACGGTTGACGAATGTGAAGAAGGCATACCGCCCGATCCGAACAATCTCTCCATATTAAAGGTTCTGTATTTGATTGCATAAATGACCGCTTTGATAAGCTGTGCAATAGCCCAGCTTAAAACCGGTACCAGTATGGCAACATTTATATAGTCTTTCAAAAGATTCACCTACTTATTTCTATTTAAAAGCTGTACTGTGAGCTGCTGTAAAAATTCGCTGCCGTCAAATTGTGTAAGAAAACCCAGGGCTTCATCGGTTAATAGCTTTGCTTTTTCCTTTGCTTCCTCTAAACCGACATAAGATACATATGTATACTTATTCTTTTCCTTATCACTGCCGACAGGCTTCCCCAAAGCTTCTTCATCACCGCACACATCAAGTATGTCATCAACGATCTGAAAAGCCAGCCCCAACCTATCGGCATATTCAAGAGCGTTTCTGACAGTATTTCCGTCTGCACCCGCCGACAGGCAGCCCATTCCGGCCGCCGCCTGCAGCAGCCGCGAGGTTTTCAGCCTGTACATTTTAAGTAATTCGTCTAATCCCAAGGGCTGTCCTTCAAATTCGGTGTCTATCTGCTGCCCACCTATCATTCCCATATGCCCCGAAGCCCAAGCCAGCATCTTAATCATTTTCAGCACATTATCCGCAGCTACACCGCAATATGTTCCTCCCGCCAATACGTCAAAAGCGTACATTTCAAGTGCGTCCCCTGCTAAAAGCGCAGTTTCCTCATCAAAGGCTTTGTGACAGCTCGGTCTGCCTCTTCTCATATCATCGTTATCCATACAGGGCAAATCGTCATGTATTAAAGAAAATGTGTGCATCATCTCAATTGCGCAGGCTGCCGGAAGCGCATTTTTGTATTCGCCTCCGCAAACCCTGCAAAATTCAAGTGCAAGAACAGGGCGAATCCTCTTCCCCCCCGCACATAGGCTGTATTTCATAGCCTTAAAAAGCTTATCTTGTTTTAAACCGTCCGAAAAACTCATATATCTTTCAAGCTCTTTATCCACAAGCTCTTTATAAAAGGCCGTTTGTTCTTCAAAAGTCATTATTCTGCTTTCTCCAAGGTTATTTTTGCTTCCTTTATATTTTTTTTGCATAACTCAACTAAGCCGTTTGCTTCATCATAAAGCTCAACGGCATTTTTTAACGTAATTTCGGGATTTTCCATCAGCTGAGATATATCGTTAAGCCTTTGCAAAGCCTCCTCAAAGGTCATTTCTTTAGCCGCTTCCTTTTTAGCCGTGTTAATCACTTCCTTAAATTTATTAAGACTTTATTATATGTCTTTAATCTTCCACCGCTGCGTTTAATTCACCGTCCGAAAGCTTTATTCTAATTTTATCTCCGCTTTTCAGAGCTTTGACCGAAGTAACTGTGGAATTATCTTTAAATATAATGGAATATCCTCTTTCCAAGGTTTTAAAAGGGTTAAAGGCATTCACCAATTCTACTGTATTATTTAAGCACAGCTCTTTGGTAGAAATCAGATTGCCAAAATCCCTTTTTATCAGTGAAAATGTTTTATTCAAATTCTTTTCGTTAGCTTCAATTTTATTTTTGGGGTGATACAATTCAATATGTGAAAACAAGCTTCGTATCTGTAATTCGCAGCCTGCAATCTTTGCCGAAGCCATATCCTTTATATGGTTTTTCTTAATTTCGGCAGCGTTAAGTACTTCGTTTATGTCCGGAACCGCAATCTCCGCCGCAGCACTTGGAGTGGGGGCTCTCATATCTGCCGCAAAATCGGAAATGCTGTAATCTATCTCATGACCCACAGCCGATATAGTGGGGATTTTGCTGGCATAAACCGCTCTGGCCACTATTTCGGTATTAAAAGCAGACAAATCCTCGGCGGAGCCGCCGCCTCTGCCAAAAATAATCAGATCGCAGCCGCTATCCTGCGCCTTATTTATTCCGTCAGCGACAGACTGCGGAGCTTCCGCACCCTGAACAAGGACAGAAATAAGCTTTACCTTTATAAAAGGATATCTTCGTGAAAAAACGTTTAAAATATCTTTAATGGCCGCACCCGTTTCAGACGTAACCACGCAAACCGACTTCGGCATTTCCGGCAACGGTCTTTTCTGATTAAACAAACCTTCTTCTTTAAGCTTATTTTTAAGCTGTTCAAAGGACAAAGCCCCCTCGCCTATGCCTTCCTCCTGCTTAATATCATAAGCATAAAGCTGACACAATCCGTCACGCTCAAAAAACTGAACCGCTCCGCTAACCACAACATTCATACCGTCTTCCAAACGAAATTCCATTTTTTGGGCATAGCTTTTAAACATAACGGCTTTAATAGAAGCAAAACTGTCACGGAGAGTGAAATAAATATGTCCTGACTGATAATGATATTTTAAATTGGATATCTCTCCTTTAACAGAAATACCTTGAATATCTTTGTCGCCTTTGAGAAGAAGAGCAAGTCTTCTGTTTATTTGAGAGACGGTTACGATAAGAGACATACTATTTCCCCAAATCCTTATAGTAAGAGTTAAGTACGCCGTTTATAAATGCCTTGTCGTTATTTTCGGCATAGGCTTTTGAAAGCTCGATAGCTTCGTTTATCGATACCTTTGGAGGAATCTTTTCCTTTTCAAAGGTAAGCTCATATACACTTATTCTAAGGATCGATAGGTTAACCTTAGATATTCTCGCTACAGATCTTGAGGGGCTGTATTTTCCTATAATCGAGTCAATTTCCTCTTTATTTCTCCAAACGTTGTCCGCAAGCTTTATAACAGCATTATTAACAGGTATTTCAAACTCATCCGAGGTACATTCGGATATTTCGTTTACATTCTGTCCCGTAATTTCCATTTGGTATAAAATTATAAAGGCCGCTTCTCTGACTTCGTGTTTTGTCATCATTTTCTCCAACCTACTTGATTTTCCGTTTCAAAACCGTTCAATGAGGGGGCAATGCCCTGAATTTATGAAAAATCCGGGGCGTAAGCCCCTCAGGGTTTCAGTGGGGGACTAGGTCCCCCACTGAAAGACTGAATGGAACCC
>DNUB01000049.1 GCA_003508605.1 Oscillospiraceae bacterium
AGGCGGCTTTCCCGAATCAGGTGAGACGCTGCCCTAAATCTGTCAGCAGCCCGATTGTGAATCGGCATAAATACGGGCTGTGGGGGCTTAAAAGCAAAAAATTCAAGAAAAATTTTTAAAAATTACAAAATATATTGACTTATCAAAAAAAATTTAATATAATAGATAAGGTTATTTTTCAATTTGGGGCAATTCCCTAAAAAAAGAAACGGAGTGAAATTTGAATTGAAGAGAGTAAAAAAGCCCGTTTTCTTTGTAGTAGCAGGTTTGATCATCGCTTTTGCGGTTTTTGCGTCCTTGGGTATTCACACCTATTACGGTGATATCACTACTACATGGATTCGCGGATTGACGGATATCCGCTGGGGTATCGATATCAGAGGCGGCGTCGACGTAACCTTTGCTCCTCCCGAAGGAACGGATGCGTCAAATGAGGAGATGGACGCTGCACGTTCTATTATTGAAACCCGTATGTTAAACAACAATATTACGGACTATGATATTTATGTGGATTACAATGCGCATCAGATCATTGTCCGTTTCCCGTGGCAGTCCGAGGATTCCGACTTTGATCCCGAGGCTGCGGTTAAGGAGCTTGGCGAAACGGCTATGCTTTCCTTCCATGAAGGCAGATCCTCCGATATTAAGGATGATCAGACTTATGAGGATCTTCCCTTGGTATTGAACGGCAAGGACGTTAAAAAAGCCACCGCCCGCTACAACACTCAGGACAAGCAGTACGAGGTTGCCCTGGAGCTTGAAGAGAGCGGCGTTGAGGCGTTCAGCGAAGCGACTAAAAAGCTTGCGGGAAAAGGATATATATCCATTTGGATGGACGACAACCTTATTACCGAGCCTAAGGTCAGCACTCACATTGCCGACGGTTCGGCTACCATAACCGGTTCCTATACGGCAGAATCCGCCAAGGCACTGGCTGATAAAATCAACGGCGGCGCATTGCCCTTTAAGCTTGAGACATCCAACTTCAGCACTATCAGCCCCACTCTCGGCGAGGGTGCGAGGGACGCTATGGCTTTAGCCGGACTTATCGGATTTGCCTTTATCGTTATTTTTATGATTGCAAAATACCGCCTGCCCGGCTTTGTGGCTTCTATTGCCCTTCTCGGTCAGGCTGCGGGAACCTTTGCGGCCATCACGGGATTTTTCTCCTTTAATGAAAGCTTTACCCTGACTATTCCCGGTATTGCCGGTATTATACTTGCTCTCGGTATGGGTGTTGACGCCAACGTTATTACCGCCGAGCGCATCAGGGAAGAAATATATGCGGGCAAATCCGTAAACGGTGCGATCAGAACGGGATATAAGCGTGCCTTTGCCGCTATCTTTGACGGCAATATCACAATGATAATCATTGCAATGATTCTGATGGGCGCATTCGGCACAAGCGACAGCTTTTGCGGAGTTTTGTTCAGCCCCATATTTACATGGTTCGGCGCATCTACGGAAGGCACCATTTATTCCTTCGGCTACACTTTGGCAGTGGGCGTTATTCTGAACTTCCTGTTCGGTATTTTGCTTTCCAGACTTATGACAATGTCGCTGTCCGAATTTAAGGCGTTCAGAAAGCCTGCTCTTTACGGAGGTGCTAATAATGAAAAGTAAAAAGATCATAGACATCTACGGAAAGAGAAAAGTATTCTTTATTATACCCATAGTTATAGCGGTTGCGGCAATTATCGTTGCCTTTGCGGCAGGCATTGAGGTAGCAATTGAGTTTAAGGGCGGAACTCTTATGAATTACAGCTACACGGGAGACATCGACACGGGCGCGCTTAAGACGGCGGCCGAGGGAATGGGCTACGGCGGCGTTAACGTAAGCACGGGTTCTTCGCTTAACTCCTCCACAAATACCGTTACCGTATCTTTTGCGTCCAGCAGCGGGCTTACGGCAGATGTTTTAAAAGAGATTTCCGATAAGCTGGAGGATCAGTTTAAGGATAATCAGCTTACGGGATTAAACAGTCAGGACGTTAAGCCTACATCGGGTCTTAACTTCTTTATAAAGTGCCTTGTGGCTGTACTTTTCTCATTTGTTCTTTTGGTTGTATATATTGCCTTCAGATTTAAGAAGATAGGCGGTATTTCGGCAGGCGTTTTTGCGCTGATAGCATTGATTCATGATATTATCATAGTATTTGCTTCGTTTATTTTCTTCCGTCTTCCTATTGACGCCAATTTCATGGCGGTTATACTGACGATTCTGGGTTATTCCATAAATAACACCATTGTAACCTATGACCGTATTCGTGAAAACAGGGTGCTCTACGGTAAGAAAATGGGCTTGGTGGAGCTGATGAATACCAGCGTTACCCAAACTATGACCCGTTCCATAAATACAACCATCACGACGGCTTTTGCTGCGTTGGCGATCTGCGTGGTCGCTTGGATCTGCGGAGTTACTTCGATAATCAGCTTTGCATTCCCGCTTTTGATAGGACTTGTGGCAGGCTTTTATTCATCGGTATTTATGTCGGGCTCTATGTGGGTTATGTGGCGTTTGCACAGAGATAAACCCGGAACTGCAAAGAAATAATAAATTTCAGAGCCCGACAGCTATGTTGGGTTCTGTTTGTCTTTATTGCCATTAACTGTAGGCGGCCTCTGAAAACCACCGGCTAAAGTCTTGCGCATTCGAGGCACTATGGTTTTTAGAGGCGGCCTATAAAGTAAAATATGTCACAGCGGCTTCCTGCCGAAAAACAGTATTTACGACAAAAGGGGTGAGCTGATGAAGATCGGTGCGTCAACGGCCTGCTTCTATCCTTTGGAAACGGAAAAGGCTTTGAAGCGGTTAGCAGAAGCGGAAATAAAAAACGTTGAGATATTCTTTAACGCAGATTGTGAATTAACGGGAAAAGTATTTGAAGAAATAAAGGAAATCACTAAAGAAAACGGTCTATCGGTTCTTTCGGTTCACCCGTACACCAGCGCAGTGGAAACAATGTCTCTTTTCGGGGATTATCCAAGACGCTTTGACAGTATGATGGATACCTATAAAAGATATTTTGAGATAATGTGTTCCCTGAAGGCTAAGGTATTTGTACTTCACGGTGCGTTAAAAAGTGCGGCTGTCAGCAGCGAGCTGTATTTTGAACGCTATCTGAAGCTTTTTGAGGTAGGAAAAAGCTTCGGAGTGACCGTTGCACAGGAAAATGTGAGTTACTGCAAAAGCGGCAGCAGAGAATTTATTTCCTTAATGAAAAACTCCCTTGGAGACAAGTGCGGCTTTGTTTTAGATGTAAAGCAGGCACTCAGAAGCGGACTTTCGGCCTTTGACATTCTTGAGGAGCTGGGCAGCAGCATTGTCCACTGTCATCTAAGCGATTACAACGACAAAACCGACTGTATACCGGTGGGCAAGGGCAGCTTTGATTTTGGACGGTTTAAGGATATTTTGGATAGAATCGGTTACAAAGGAAGCATAATTCTGGAATTATATAAAAACGGCTATGAAAGCATTGAGGAAATCAAGGAAAGCATAGCCTATATGGAAAAATTTTTTTAGGAGGTAATGACTATGAAATGTCCCGAATGCGGATATGAAGACAGCAAGGTGATAGATTCCCGCCCCACTGAGGATAAGATTCGCAGGCGCAGGGAATGCCTGAAGTGCAAGGCGAGATTTACCACATATGAGGTTATCGAAAATATTCCCCTTATGGTAATAAAAAAGGATAATTCCATCGAGCCCTTTAATCGTCAAAAGCTTATCGACCGGGTTTTGAGAGCCACAGTCAAAAGACCCGTCAAGCTTGAAACAGTGGAAAAAATGGTGGACGATATCGTTAACGAGCTGAAAAACAAGCTCCAAAGAGAGGTCACCAGCGATAAAATAGGAGAAACGGTGCTTCACAAGCTTAAATCCATAGATCATGTGGCTTATATCAGATTTGCCTCGGTGTATCGGGATTTCAACGACATCGACAGCTTTATGAAGATAATCACCGAGCTTTCCGAGGAGGAAAACTAAAGGAGTTGTGCAATTTTTATAAAAAAATGCCGAATTTTATCCTGCTGTTTGAATAAATTTTTTGATTGCAGGCGTTGACAAACCGAAAAAACAGTGATATAATATATAAGCACTCAT
>DNUB01000185.1 GCA_003508605.1 Oscillospiraceae bacterium
ATCAAAATCCAAATGTCCCCCGCCTTTTTCTGCATGCAAAATGCATAGCCTCATCAGGCGGCGGGTTTCATTCATTCTTTCAGTGGGAATAGGGTCCCCCCACTGAAGCCCTGAGAGGCTTACGCCTCGGATTTTTCATAAATTCGAAGCACTGCCCTCACTGAATAATTTTTAACCCCTGTATTCAAGAAAGGAACACACCAATGATAAAAATAAACGTATGCGTAGGCAGCTCCTGTCATATCAGAGGGTCATACAAAATTATCGAACTGCTTAACAACGCCATCAAGGAAAACAGCCTTGAGGATAAGGTTGCGGTTTCGGCGGCTTTTTGCTTGGGTCATTGTATGAACGGAGTTTCCGTAAAGGTGAACGATCAGATTTTCGGCGTTAACGAGGACAGCTTTAAGGAATTTTTTGAGGAGCACGTTAAGCTGCCTGCACTTGCAGAAGCTTAATCTGTCTTGTGCTGTGAAAAGATTTAGAGAGGTACATATTTTATGAGCCAATATCTTAAACTGAAAAAATCCAACTGCAAAAACTGTTATAAGTGTATTCGCCACTGTCCCGTAAAATCCATAAGATTTTTTGAAAATCAAGCATTTATTGTTGAGGACGAATGTATTCTCTGCGGTCAGTGCTTCGTTGTATGTCCCCAAAACGCCAAAGAAATAAAGAACGATGTGGAATCCGCAAAAGCCCTTATTGCAGGCGGCAGCCCCGTTATCGCCAGCATCGCACCCTCATTTGTAGCTAACTATGCGGGACTTACCATTACTGCGGTGGAAAATGCACTGAAAAAGTTAGGCTTTGCGGCGGCGGAGGAAACTGCCGAAGGAGCTACCGTCGTAAAGCAAAAATATGATGAAATGGTGGAAAAGGGAGAGCAGGAGCTTATAATTTCTTCATGCTGCCACTCGGTAAATCTGCTTATACAAAAGCATTTTCCCGAGGCACTTCCCTACCTCGCCAAAGTGGTTTCTCCAATGCAGGCTCATTCCTTGGAGATTAAAAAGCGCAATCCGGAAGCTAAAACCGTATTTATCGGACCCTGCATTTCCAAAAAAGAGGAAGCGGAGGATTACCCCGGAATAGTTGACTGTGTGCTTACCTTTGAGGAGCTCTCCGACTGGATGAAGGAAGCGGGAGTCGAATTTGAACCCTGCGAGGATAAAGAGGATATCGGCGGAAGAGCCCGCCTTTTCCCTACGGGCGGCGGCATTCTTCGCTCAATGAACTGCAAAAATCCCGACTATACATACCTGCATATTGACGGAGTGGAAAACTGTGTAAATGCCCTTAAGGAGATTTCCGAGGGGAAAATGGGGAAATGCTTTATCGAAATGTCCGCCTGCTACGGCAGCTGCGTAAGCGGTCCCGTTATCGAGAGAAACCGCCACGCCTGCATTTCCAACACGGTGGTTGTCGATAAATACGCTAAGGAAGAAGATTTTGACGCCCTTACATTAAAGGATGAGGATATGCGTAAGGAGCTTAAATATATCGGAGTTAAGCGGCTTATGCCCGGCAGCAAGGCTATTGAGGAAATCCTCAAAAAAATGGGCAAAAGAAGCCCCGCCGACGAGCTTAACTGCGGAAGCTGCGGCTATAACACCTGCCGCGAAAAGGCAATTGCCGTTTACAACGGTAAAGCCGATCTTTCCATGTGTCTGCCCTTCCTTAAAGAAAAGGCGGAAAGCTTTTCCGATACAATCATAAAAAATACGCCAAACGCAATTATTGTGCTTAACGAAGCCCTTGAGGTGCAGCAGATAAACAAGGCTGCATTAAAGCTTATGAATATTGCCAACGCTTCCGATGTTCTGGGAGAGCAGGTAGTGCGCATTCTCGACCCGCTGCCCTTCTTCGATGTGATTGAAAGCGGCGTAAACATTCATGATAAGCGTATCTACCTTGCCGAATACAACAAATATGTTGAGCAGACTCTGATATACGACCCCGGCTATCACATAGTGATGAGCATTATGCGAGATGTTTCCGAGGAGGAAAAGGCGAAAAAGGCTAAGGACGAGTTAAGCCAAAGCACTATTGAAATTACCGACAAGGTTATAGAAAAGCAAATGACAGCCGTGCAGGAAATCGCTTCCCTTTTGGGCGAAACCACTGCGGAAACAAAAATCGCACTCACAAAGCTGAAAGAATCGCTTAATCAACAGTGAGGTGAATATTGATGAATAATTTATGCACAGATATAGGTTATCACAGCCTTAACCATGTGGGGGAGCAGCTTTGCGGAGATCAGGTGATAGTGGTAAAGCCCGACGAGGATACGGAAATCGTTGTGCTTGCCGACGGCTTGGGAAGCGGAGTAAAGGCGTGTATCCTTTCAACCCTTACGTCAAAGATCATCTCAACTATGATGGCGGAATCTATGCCTGTTGAGGAGTGCGTAAGCACCATTGCCGCAACTCTCCCCGTATGCAAGGTAAGAGGCGTTGCTTATTCAACCTTTACAATCCTTAAAATCTGCGGAAATGAAGAGGCTGAAATAATCCAATATGATAACCCCCATGTAATACTGCTTCGTGACGGAAAAAACTTTGTTTATCCCGAAACCTCAACGGAAATGGGCGGAAAGATAATTTACCGCTCAAAAATCAAGCTTATGGAAAACGACGTCTTTATCATGATGAGCGACGGCTGTATCCACGCAGGAGTGGGAATGGCTTTAAACTACGGCTGGCAAAGGGATAACATTATCGATTATATGGAAAAGTTCTACACTCCGGACGCCACCGCCAAGGGTCTTACTACAATTCTGCTTGACGAATGCAACAAGCTTTACGGCGGAAATCCGGGAGACGACACCACCGTATGCTCGGTGAAAATCAGACAGAGACAGTCTGTAAATCTGATGATAGGTCCTCCTGCCGACCCTAAGGACGTGGGCAAAATGATGTCGCTGTTTTTCTCAAAGCAGGGAAAGCACATAGTCTGCGGCGGTACGACCTCCTCTCTTGCGGCACAGTTTCTGGGCAAGGAGGTAAGACCGTCTCTTGACTATCTCGACCCCGAAATACCTCCCACTGCGGAAATTGACGGAGTCGACCTTGTTACGGAGGGCGTTATTACCATAAACAGAGTTGTTCTCTATGCACAAAGCTATGTGGCGGAAAATGAAAAATTCAACGATTGGAATTACGGCTTGGACGGTGCTTCGGCCATTTCAAGAATGCTGTTTGAGGAAGCCACCGATATAAACTTCTTTGTTGGCAGAGCTTCAAACGCAGCGCATCAAAATCCCGATCTGCCAATAGGCTTTAATGTAAAAATGCGGCTTGTGGAACAGCTGTCCGAGGCCTTGAAAAAAATGGGTAAAAAGATAAAGGTAAGCTATTTCTAAGATTTTACCTCCCATGAAAGGAGAAAATAAACAAAGATGAGAAAATTTGATACCAAGGTGCAATATCTGAAATATCAGGTGCTGAGAGAGGTTGCCCGCTACGCCTTTGAGGACCGGGAGCTTTATTGGTTCCACGATATACCCAATATTATCGTCAAGGGCAAGGAGCCTACAATGAGATGCTGCATATACAAGGAAAGAGCTATTGTAGGGGAAAGGATCAAGCTGGCGTTGGGCGGCGACAAAAATAATCCCAATGTTATTGAGGTAATCGACATAGCCTGTGACGAATGCTCTGTCAGCGGTCACACAGTCACCGACAACTGCAGAGGCTGTATAGCTCACAGATGCGAAGAAGCTTGCCCCAGAGGCGCAATTTATTTTGACAAGCAGCAAAAAGCTCATATTGATAAGGAAAAGTGCATTGAATGCGGAAGATGCGCAAAGGTATGTCCTTACAGTGCTATTGCCAACAACAAAAGACCTTGCGAAAAGGCATGCAAGATCGGAGCAATCTCCATGAATGAGGATAAGTGCGCAGCTATCAATTATGATAAGTGCATTTCCTGCGGTGCTTGCGTTTATATGTGTCCCTTCGGCGCAATTTCGGAAAAAAGCTTTATTCTTGATGTAATAGACATTCTCAAAAAGAGCGAAAACAACACCAAGTATAAAGTTTATGCGGTAGTAGCTCCCTCTGTTTCAAGCCAGTTCAGCTATGCAAAATTGGGTCAGGTGATAACGGGAATAAAGGAATTAGGCTTTTACCATGTTATTGAAGCGGCTTTAGGTGCAGATTTGGTTTCTTACAAGGAAGCTAAGGAATTAAAGGAAAAGGGCTTTTTAACAAGTTCCTGCTGCCCTGCCTTTGTTAAGTATGTTGAAACGCAGTTCCCCCAGCTGAAGGACAAAATTTCCCACAACCTTTCACCTATGGCGGAGATTGCAAAGCATATAAAGGAAAATGACCCTGAATGCAAAATAGTATTCATAGGTCCCTGCACTGCCAAAAAAGCGGAGTTTCAAAAGGAAACGGTAGCTCCCTACATAGACAGCGTTATTACCTTTGAAGAGCTGCAGGCCTTATTAGACGGCAAGAATATCAATATAGAGGAATTGGAGGAGGGCATTCTCGATAACGCCTCCTACTACGGAAGAATTTTCGCAAGAAGCGGAGGACTTTCCGATGCGGTGGCGGAAGCGTTAAAGGAACAGGGTGCTGATGACTTTGAGCTTAAAGCCATTTCCTGCAACGGTATTGAGGAATGCAAGGCAGCATTGCTTAAGGCGTCAAAAAATGTGCTGCCCAACAACTTTATTGAGGGTATGGCATGCGTAGGCGGCTGTATCGGCGGAGCGGGCTGTCTTACCCATGAGGAAAAAGACAAAAATCAGGTGGATAAATACGGCAAGGAGGCCTTTGAAAAGACTATTAAGGACGCTATTGCCATTTACCACAGCGAAGATTGACTTTATTTGTCAAAATTTTATTTTTATTCCGCAACTCTCGGTTGCGGAATTTCCATTTTTGATTGGTGGACTATATTTTGAAATTGTTATATAATAAAACAAGCCAATCAAATCAACTTTGCGGGAAACAAAAACTGAAAAGCTTTAGCATTCAATGCGGGGCAACTCCCCGAATTTATGAAAAATCCGGG
>DNUB01000275.1 GCA_003508605.1 Oscillospiraceae bacterium
ATACTATATAATTAAGGCAAAAGTGTTAAGACAATCAAATCGCTTAAAGGTTTGCTCCTTGCAGACTGTCAAAGCTTTAACGAAGGGCGGTATTATGAAATATCTAAACAATATTATTAAATTCAGCAAAGCAGGAGATTTTGACAAATGGGAACAGGATTGTCAGCCGATAGGAAACGCCTATATGGGTGCAAGCTTCTTTGGCGGCATATCAAGGGAAAAGATCGTTTTAAACGAAAAGACCCTTTGGACAGGGGGACCTGCCGCATTTGATTCCGATTATTACGGCGGCAACCAAAAAAACCGTTATCCCTATGTTAAGCAGGTTCAGCAGCTTCTATCAAAGGGAAGATATGACGAAGCCAAGGAGATGTTACCAATGCTTACAGGCTTGGATCACGGATCGGGAGCATACCAGCTCTTGTGCAATCTCTATCTTGAACAGTTTTTCTGCGGAGAAGAAATTGATGAAAAGCTTGTAAGCGATTATTCCCGCTGCCTTGATATGGACAGAGCGGTTTTTACAACCGATTTTACATATGAAAACGTACATTTTCGCCGTACCGCTTTTGCGAATTACCCTTCAAATGTAATCTGCATAAAACTTGAAGCAAATAAAGACTCACAAATAAATGCTAAAGCATATTTGGGTGAATTGCAGGAATGCGGACAGGTAAAGACCGAAAACCGTTCCTTGATTTACTTTGGTGCAGTTAAGGAAAACCGGCTTCGTTACGGTATGGAGCTGAGAATAGAAGTAAACGGCGGTACGGTAACCGCCGAAGGGGATCGGTTCACGGTTAAAAACGCCGACAGCGCAGTGCTTTATATAACCGCCTCAACCGATTACAGTCCTTATTTTAAGGATAAATACAGAAACGGCACAGATCCGCTGATACCCGTTTCAAAACGCCTTGACGAAGCCTTGAAAAAGGGCTTTGACAAGCTTTATGATGAACACGAAAAGGATTACGGCAAATTATTTAATCGTTGCGGCATCTCCTTAAACGGAATATACGGAGAGCCTTTGGATGCAGACAAGCTGGTCGAAGGCTATAAAGAGGGAGATTTGGGTCTTAAATCAATGCTTGAGGAGCTGTATTTTCAATTTGGCAGATATATGCTGATTTCCAGCTCCAGAAGCGGTTCTCTTCCTGCAAATCTTCAGGGAGTTTGGAACGAAACCAACTGCCCTCCCTGGAACTGCGACTATCACACCAACGTTAATTTACAAATGAATTATTGGGGCGCATATAACACCAATCTTGCCGAAACCGCTTATCCCTTGGTGGATTTTATGGATAATTTAAGACCTGCGGGCAGAATCACCGCAAAGGAGTATTACGGGATCGAATCCACGGAGGATAATCCCGAAAACGGCTGGGCTATTCACACGGCTGTAAACCCTTTCGGATGGACGGCTCCGGGCTGGGATTTTTATTGGGGCTGGTGTACTGCGGCGGCGGCATGGCTTATGCAGAATATATGGGAATACTATGAATTTACGGAGGACAAGGAATATCTTGAAAACCGTATATATCCCATAATGGCGGAAAGCGTAAGGTTTTACGGGCAGTGGCTTATTTTTGACGATAAGCAGCAGCGGTTAGTGTCCTCACCGACATATTCTCCGGAGCACGGTCCTGTTACGGTGGGCAATACCTATGAGCAGTCACTTATTGAACAGCTGTACCGTGATTTTATAAGGGCGAGCGAAATACTTGGAAAGGACGGACAGCTGCGGGAAAAAATAAAGAGGGATGTCGAAATGCTCAAGCCCTATCATATAAGCAATAACGGGCTGATTAAGGAATGGTTCGAGGAGGACGAGAAGGACTTCGATCGCTCTCAGATTCAGCAGAATCACCGTCATATAAGCCATTTAATGGGGCTTTATCCCGGTAAAGCAATAACCTGCTCCACTCCGGATCTAATGAAAGCTGCAATTAACACTCTGAATGACCGAGGAGATCAGTCAACCGGCTGGGCAAGAGCCTACAAGCTTAACCTTTGGGCAAGAACGGGGGACGGAAACAGAGCCTACAGCATTTTCAGCGGACTTCTTTCCGACTGTACATTTAACAATCTGTTTGATTTTCACCCGCCCTTCCAGCTTGACGGCAACTTCGGGGGCAGTGCGGGAATTGCGGAAATGCTGCTGCAAAGCCATGAGGGATATATAAATCCCTTGGCGGCTCTTCCTGACTGCTGGAGCAGGGGAGAGTTCAGGGGACTTTGTGCAAGAGGCGGATTTGTGGTAAGTGCCGAGTGGAAAGATAAAAAGCTGATATCGCTAAAGGTCTTGTCAAAAGCCGGCAAAAAGCTTATAATAAAATGCGATCCTCTATGGATTTCCTGTGACGGAAATACTGTGGATTATGCAAAGGATAACGACCTCGTTGTTTTGGAAACCGATAATGACAAGGAATATGTTTTCGGCTTTTAAGCTTGCACTTGTTAAATATGTTCCGCATTACATTATGTATGCTTTGATTAGGAGAACAGCCTATGATGCTCCATGTTACACCGGGTGAAATAAGATGCTCGGTAGCTTTTACGGGCTATCGACCGTCAAAGCTGCCCTTTTTGAATAATCCTGAATCCGTTGAATACAAAAAGCTTTACAATGCGATTTATGCAGAGGTGGAAAGACTTATACACAGGGATTACCGATTTTTTCTGACAGGAGGGGCGACAGGCTGCGACCTTATGGCGGCCGAGGCAATAGTTTCCTTGAAAAAGAAGTACCGTAAAAAGCATGTTGCCCATGAGCTTTGCCTGCCTTGCCGCAATCATGACGAAAAGTGGAGCGAAATTGATAAAATGCGGCTTGAAGAAATCAAAAAAAGCAGTATGGTGACCTATGTCAGCGATACCGAATATTTTAACGGCTGTATGCAAAAAAGAAATCAATATATGGTTGACACCAGCTCAGTATTGATAGCCGTTTTTGACGGAATGAACGGCGGTACGAGGAATACCGTAAAATATGCTGAAAAAAAGGGCAGAAAGCTTATCGTTATCCGTCCGAGAGATATGGTGCGAATGCAGTTTATAAATTCCGCAGAGGATATTGAACAGCTGATGCTTACGGACGAAACCGACAGCTGGGATTGATTTATGAAAGGAAAGGTTTACAGATGTTTAAAGACAGGCTTTTTAACGATAATTGGCAGTTTTTGCTGTGTGAAAACGACGAACTGACCATAAACAACGTGGACGGCAAAAGCTTTACCGACGTGGAGCTTCCTCACGACTGGCTGATAGGCGATACCCGCAATTTGTACAGAAGCGGCGACGGGTGGTACAGGAAAAGCTTTGATGTTACGGAGGATATGCTTTGCGGAAAGGTCTTTATTTCTTTTGACGGCGTGTATATGGACAGCACTCTTTATATTAACCGTAAAAAGGTTGGGGATTGGAAATACGGCTATTCAAGCTTTTCCTTTGACATAACCGACTATATTTCCGAGGGCGAGAACCTTGTTCATATCGTTGCAAGGTATAAAGCTCCCAATTCACGCTGGTACAGCGGCGCCGGAATATACAGAAATGTTTATTTAAGGTTAAGAAACAAGGATTATATAGAGGAAAACGGAGTGTACATTTCTCCTAAATTTGAAGACGGTGAATGGAATGTATATATCGATACCGAAGCAGTGGGAGACGGAAGAATTGTTCATTCCGTACTTGATGAAAATAATGTCGAAATCGGCACTGCCGTTGGCAGAAGCTGCGTTATTAAGATAAAAGACCCTAAGCTCTGGGATATTTATAAGGGAAATCTGTATACATTATGCACCGCCCTGTATAGCGGTGAATCCGTTGCGGACAGACAAATGAATGTTTTTGGTTTCCGCACCGTTTCTCTTGACCCTCAAAAGGGCTTTATCATTAACGGCAGACATGAAAAAATGCACGGCGTGTGTATGCACCACGATTTGGGCGCATTGGGCGCAGCTATGAACGAAGCTGCATTAAAGCGTCAGCTTGACATTCTGATAAGCTATGGAGTCAATGCAATCCGTTCAAGCCATAATATGCCCTCAAGAGAGCTTGTTAGGCTGTGCAACGAAATGGGGCTGCTCCTTGATGATGAAAGCTTTGATATGTGGGAGGATTCAAAAACAGAGTTTGACTATGCAAGGTTTTTCCCACAGTGGTATAAAACCGATGTGGCGGCATGGGTAAAGCGGGACAGAAACAACCCTTGCGTTATTATGTGGTCCATAGGCAATGAAATAGCCGACACCAACAGCTCCTTACGGGGACTTGAGGTAGCACGAATGCTTAAGGAAGAAGTTTTAAAGCACGATCCGAGAGAAAATGCGGTATGCACCATTGCTTCCAATTATATGGCTTGGGAAAATGCCCAAAAGGTAGCGGATTATCTAAAACAGGGTGGCTATAACTATGCGGAGCGGCTTTACGAGCAGCACCACAGGGAGCATCCCGATTGGTTCATTTACGGCAGTGAAACCTCCTCGGCGGTACGTTCGAGAGGAATATACCATCTGCCCGCCTCTGTGGATATATTAACACACGAGGACTTACAGTGCAGCGATATGGCCAACAGCTGCGTGGGCTGGGGAAGCCCCATGGAAAAAGCATGGATTATGGACAGAGACAATGACTTCTGCGGAGGTCAGTTTGTGTGGACGGGCTTTGATTATATCGGTGAGCCTACCCCTTACAGCACCAAAAACTCCTATTTTGGAATAGTGGATACAGCAGGGCTTAAAAAGGAAAGCTATTATTTTTACCGCAGCGTCTGGACTGACGGCAGTAAAGAGCCGTTTGTGCATATTCTTCCATCTTGGGATTTTAACGAGGGGCAGGAAATCGAGGTAAAGGCTTACTCAAATTCAGAGAATATCGAACTGTTTTTTAACGGAAAATCTCTCGGAAAACAGCACATTGATCTGAAGCACGGAAAAATCCTTCACGGCAGCTGGAAAATAAACTACACAAAAGGAGAGCTTATTGCGAAAGCGTATGACAGCGAAGGCAGGGAGACCGCAACGGACCGATTAGCCTCGTTCGGCGAAGCGGCAAGGCTTGCGGTCACAGCCGAAAGGAAAACGCTAAATGCCAACGGAGAAGATCTTACCTTTATTATTATAGAAGCTTTGGACGAAAAGGGCGAGCCTGTTGCCAATGCAAGAAACAGAATTAAAATCAGGGTTGAGGGAGCGGGACGGCTTTTAGGCATAGACAGCGGCGACTCTACCGATTATGACAGCTATAAGGGCGACAGCAAGCGTCTTTTCAGCGGCAAATTAGCGGCAATAATAGGCACGACCCATGAAAGCGGAGAAATAAAGGTAACGGTATCATCTAAGGGACTGCACAATGAAACAATTACTCTTATGGCTGTGTCCTGTGAGATAACAGAAGGCGTTTCGGCACCTCGCAGATTTTTTCCAGTTTATATTCAGCCCGAAAACGATAAAATATGTTCAAGGAAAATCGAGCTGAAGGCGGACAGAACCGTTCTGTCAAAGGACGGAAAAACGGCTCGGGTAACGGCAAAAATACTCCCCGAAAATTCCGATTTTAAGGATATAAAATTCAAGTGTCTTATGGAAAACGGCGTGGCAAGCCCTATTGCAGAGGTCGAAGCAGAGAATGGCGCCGCTGTTGTTACCGCAAAGGGCGACGGCAAATTTGTTTTAAGAGCGGTATGCAATAACGGATTTGACCATGCGGAGATAATCAGCGAGCTTTACTTCACCGCCGAGGGTCTCGGCGACGCTTTGACCGACGGCTACAGCTTTGTTTCGGCAAGCTATGCGTCATTTTCAAATGTTAACCTCAGCTTTATTGACAAGGGTGCTGTTTCAAATATTCACGGAAGAACGGTAATCGGGTTTGACAATATCAATATGGGTGGCTTCGGCAGCAAAAAGCTTACCCTTTACATTGGCTGCTGCAGCGGCAAGGGTATAGATGTGGAAATTTGGAACGGAGATCCCGAAAAGAGCCGGTCGCGGCTTATAGAAACCGTAAGCTTTCCGAACAACGGCGGCTGGGACAGATATATGCCCTTTAAGTTTGAGCTTGGCGAAAGGGTAAGCGGCATAACCTCCCTTGCTTTTGCGGTAAGTCAGAACTGTATTTTCGGCGGCTTTGAGTTTGAGCATGAGGACAAAGCAAGGGCAAAGCTTTTCGCCTCGGAATATGATGAGATTTATGGTGATGATTACACAGTTAACTGCAATATTATTGAAAAGATTGGCAATAACGTTGTTATTAGCTTTAACAATATCGATTTCGGTGCGGATGGAGTAAGCAGGCTTACGATAAGCGGCAGAACGCGCAATCCGCAGAACGCCGTGCAAATCAGATACACCCCGAAGGGAGAAAGCCAGATTACACAGGCGGTAAGCTTTGCCTGCAGCGAAGATTATTCACAGCAAAGCTTTGATATTGACAAAATCTGCGGACAGACCGAAAACCTTTCCTTTGTATTTATGCCCGGATCGGATTTTGATTTTGAGTGGTTTAGATTTGAGTAATTATTGGTCATATCGGATATTATCTGGTATAAAAATAAAAGCTATGATTTTATAATCAAAATCCAG
>DNUB01000299.1 GCA_003508605.1 Oscillospiraceae bacterium
GGGTTTGTAGTTTCCCCCCTCTCCCCTTTGGTGTCACCCTAAGCTCCGCAGAACCAATTGGCGTAAAACGGTTGCATTTTTCCCGAAAATCTGCTATACTGTTATAATATATAACTATACGCAAAAATAAAGCAAGCAAAAAAGAACAGATCAGGAAAAGGAAGGCGCAATGAGTGAGCTTAAGTCTGCTGTATGCGAATACTGCGGCAAGGAATTAAAGGAAGAGGACAGGGAAAGGGACAACGTGGTGTATTGCCCCGTATGCGGTGCGCCGGTTCACCGTTCATGCTGGAAGGAAAAGGGCGGCTGTCCCTTTGAGGACAGGCACAAGGACGGCTTTGTTTACGGTGCTGCTGCAGCAGAAAAAAGCGATCCCGTTCCCATGTCGGTGGTTAAAAATCCCGACGGCACATACACGGCGGCACGCCCCGTCTGCGGAGAAAAAGGCGCAGGCTTTGACGGCGGGGACGGCGGCGAGGACGACGAGGATCCCGTGGAGGAATTGCGGCGTCTTATCGAGGGAAGAAACGGCGAAAAGGACAGCCATGAAAAAACCGAGGCGGATTTTGCCGAAAAGAAGTTCGACGGCGTCAGCGAACGGGAAATGATGTGCTTTTTAAACGTGGACGGTCCTCAAAGACTGTACCGCTTAGCTATGATAAAGTATATGATAGTAAACAATAAAAAGGCGGGCTTTAACCTGTTTGCGGGGCTTTTAAACCCATACAATCAGTTTTATAAGGGTATGGGTCTTTTAGGGGTTCTGCTGACCTTTTTTAATTATATTATGGGACTGCCCCAGCTTATAATTTATTATATGACATTTTTTAAGGAGCAGACGGAGGAGACCGCAAAAGCCATATATCAAACCGGTCTGCTTAACGCAACAAGCGTGCTTTGGATAATTCAGCTGGCGGTGGTGGCTTTGCTGTGCATTTTCGGCGATTATCTATATATCGGTTTTATGCTTAAAAAAATAAAGAAAATACGCTCCCGCTTTCAGGACGAACAGTCCGAGGAATACCTTGCGGCATTGGCGCAGGCGGGCAGACCCCGCATAAGCATGGTGCTGCTGGGCTTCGGACTTCAGGCTTTGTTTTCGCTGGCTACTTTGACGGCTTTGGCGTGGGCGGGCTTTTAGAGCCTTTTTCAGCCCCTTGAACCGACGGGCGCAGTGGCATTGTGCGCCGCCTTAAAAAGGGGCGGTATGAAATACTCTTAAAACGGAGAAAAAACGGAAAAGATATGCAGCGGAAAAGAATTTAAGGAAGGAAAGTGCAGCAATGGAAAAAACCGCACTGCTTAACCGTATATACGGCAGGGTGGGAAACAGGGGAATAAAATTCTTTCTGTATCTCGTCTTTTTTGCTGTGCATATAATTATTTCCGCCGCCGTTTACCTGCCCTCCATAGAACCTAACGAGTTCAGCGCCGCCGCTCTCGCCAATATGATGCTCGGAGGCGACTGGAGCTCCGCCATAGGGAAAAGCAGCTATTTTTACGGCTTTTTGCAGGCGGTGCTTTATATCCCCGCCATGGCAATCACAAAGGACCCTTTCGTGCAGTACCGCCTTATGGTGATCATCAACGGCGCAGTTATGAGCCTTATACCCGTTATCGTATACTCCTGCTCCTTTATGCTGGAGGTAAAAAAGCCCTGGCAGGCTGCGGCGGCGGCCATATGCACCGGCGGCTGGATGTCCTGCATGATACACAGCAAGTTCATCTGGAACGAAACCTTAGCTGTTTTTATCCCGTTTTTGGCTCTTTATCTTATGCTAAAATCGGACGGAGCGGAAAAGAAAAGCTCCAAAAGGCTGTATTCCGTGCTGCTGGGAATGACGGCGGGACTGTCCTACTGCGCTCACCAAAGGCTGTTCGCTCTTATTTTGGCTGTATCCGCCGCCCTGATATTGGCACGGGTTGTGTTAAAAAGAAAAACCGCCGCCCTCCCCTATTATTTTTTCTCCCTGACTATTTTCTTCGGGCTGGCGTTTTTCGGAAATTACCTTGTGCAGCAGCTTCTTTGGAAGGTCAGCGACCCTTCGGCTCTGCGGAATACGGCGGAAAGCTTTTTTGCGTCGCTGCCCGATATGCTTGCCGACGGCGGGGTGCAAAGGTTTTTCGTATCCCTTTTAAGTCAGATATATTACTTTATGTGCGCCTCGTGGGGATTGGGAGCGTTGGGGCTTTCGGTTACGGCTCTTGCAGCGGCAAGACTTATTTCCTTAAAAATAAAAAAGAAAAAGCATGAAGCGGACCCGCCTCCCATATTTGACGGTTCAAGAACGGTATTTATGTTCTTTACCGTGCTTCTTACCCTCTTTACCCTGTTTATCGGCGTTTGCTACCGATTCGGTGCGGAAAACTTTTTAACAAGCCAAAGCACCATTTTGTTCGGAAGATATTTAGACGGCGTTATTCCCTTTACGGTAATGCTCGTCCTTATATTCATATACACCGAGGAGCTTTTAAAAAACGAGATTTACGGCAGCGTTATCACTATGGGGATCACCTACACGCTGTTTTTCCTGACGGGCAGAACGGCCGTGCTTAATGCTCAGTCCTCCTCCATAAGCCCTATACTGTGTATTTATCCCGCCATGTTCGGAGAAAGCACCTCCTCCCTTGTAACGTCAACGGGGCTTATTGCGGCGGTTAGCTGCTCCCTTTGCATTATGGCGGTGCTGCTGGTAATAGTTTCCTGCGCCAAAAGGCTGAAAAAAGCGGTTATTTCCGCAGTGGTGCTGATTATCGCCGCATATTCCCTTGTATTCGGCTCTTTTTACTATCTTCCCCTTTCAAGAGAAGAAAGCATAGAGAAAAACAATGAATACCGACAGCTTTCGACTTATGTGTTCAACAGTGCGGAGGCTCCGTCCTTAACCGCTTACCGCTGCGGAAGAAGCTGCGTTATGGCAATGCAGTACCTGAACCAAAACGTTAAAATATACACGGCTGACAGCGTTTCCGAGCTTAAAGAGGACACCTTTGTAATAATTCCCTCGGAGGCGCAGATAAGCTTTGAAGGACAGGGCAGACCCGTGTTCGAGCTGCTGGGGGAAACCGAGGGCTACCGTGTTTATGCTTTCGGAGAAAGAGCGAAGGCGTATGCCCAGGCACAAAGCGGCGGCGGAAAGGAAGAGCCCGAATTAACCGAGGCGGAAACGTCCGACTCCGCCTATAATCAAAATCCAGATGTCCCCCGCC
>DNUB01000284.1 GCA_003508605.1 Oscillospiraceae bacterium
TAATTGTGCGGTGTTGCCTTAAGGGTGCTTGTTTTGAAGAACCTTTTCTATTTCCGCAATTTCGGCTTCCGTGAAATCGGGAGCGTTAGCCGCCTGCACGTTTTCAATTATCTGCTCGGGACAAGATGCGCCGATAAGCACGGTAGCTACCGCTTTGTTGTTCAAAACCCATGATAAAGCCATCTGCGACAGCTTTTGCCCTCTGCTTTCGGCAATTGCGTTAAGCCTTTTCAGCTTTTCAAGCATTTGTTCGTTTAATTCGTCTGCAATCCATGTGTTTCCTTTGCCTATTCTGCTGTCCGCAGGAATGCCGTTTAAATACCTGTCGGTAAGCAGCCCCTGATACAGCGGTGAAAATACCGCTAAGCCGAAGCCCTCCTCCAACGCCAGCCCATCAAGCCCGTCCTGCTCGACTCTGCGGTTAAGCATGGAATATGAGGGCTGATTGACGATAAAGGGAGTTTTAAGCTCTCTGAAGATTTCCAGTATTTCCTCCGTTTGCTCCCTGCTGTAATTGGAGATCCCCACATACAGCGTTTTCCCCTGCTTTACCGCATTGTCAAGAGCAAGGGCGGTTTCCTCCACCGGTGTGTGAGGGTCGTTTATATGATGATAAAAAATATCCACATAGTCCAGATCAAGCCTTTTTAAGCTTTGGTCAAGACTTGCCGTCAGATACTTTCTTGAACCGCCGCGGCCGCCGTAGGGTCCCTCCCACATTTCATAGCCCGCTTTGGTGGAAACAATAATCTCGTCACGGTATTTTTTAAGTCCGTTGTTCAGTATCCGTCCGAAATTCTCCTCCGCAGAGCCGTTATAGGGATCCCCGTAATTATTTGCAATGTCAAAATGTGTAATTCCCAAATCAAAGGCGGTGTGCACCATTTTTTCCGCATTGTCAAAAGAGCTTTTGTAACCGAAATTCTGCCACAGTCCCAAGCTTACGGCGGGGAGCTTTAAGCCGCTCCTTCCGCAGCGGTTGTATTTCATAAGGGTGTAGCGATCCTTATTTGGCAAATAGCCGCTCATAGAATATCTCCTTTTTATTATCTTTATTTGCAGTTATCTTTATGGTAAGTTATCTTTATGTGGAGCTATCTTTATCAGAAGCTCTCTTTATTGAATGTTCTTTGCAGCTTGTCTTTGAAAAACGCAGCAAAAAATACGGCTTCTCACAATTCACCTATTATATTTTATCATACAATATGGGTAAAAGTCAATGAAAACAGGTAATAAATGAGACCGATATAACATAATTTTTAGGTAGTGCAGGGGTTTTTGTTATGTTTTTGTAAAATGCAGTCATTTAATTTAAGTCAGCATCCCACACAAAGGCGTCAGGCGGACATTGTGAGACGCCGCCCGAAAAATTCTTAAAAAAGCGGCATTATTTTCCCATTACAGGATCGATGGGGGTGTTATTATGATGAAATATATTTTCGGCGGACTGATAACGGTATCCGTTATTATAGGATTTATACAAGGAGATGCGGCGGAGGTAAGCAACGGTATAATCAACTCCTGCGGCGAGGCGGTGGCACTTGCCATAACGCTGTGCGGGATAATATGCCTTTGGAGCGGCATAATGCGGGCAGCGCAGACCTCGGGGCTTACCGAAATCGTCGCAAGGGTGCTCAGTCCCCTTCTCACAAGGCTATTCAAGGGGATTGACAAAAAGGGAAAAGCGATGCAGTACATAGTTTTGAATATTACGGCAAATCTTTTGGGTTTGGGCAATGCGTCCACCCCCTTTGGCATTGCCGCCATGAAAGAGCTGGAAAGGGAGGAAAAGTCTTCGGAAGCCGCAACGGACAATATGATCCTTTTTACCGTTCTTAACACTGCAAGCTTACAGCTTATACCTACCACAGCGGCCGCACTGAGATTACAGCATGGGTCGGCCGCCCCCATGGAGATACTTCCGGCAGTGTGGGCGGTGTCGGCGGTCAATGTGACATTGACGGTTGTTGCGGCAAAGCTTTTTGCTAAGGCTTGCAGAAAAAAATAAGGCGACGTTGTTTTTTTGCGTTGATTTCTTTCACTTTTTGCATAATTTTGTCGATTTTTATCAATAATCCTCAAAGACCTTTTACAAGGGATTTTGGTGACAAGAGATCGAATAAAATCAAATCAGAGGATTTATTTTCTCTTACAAAAATCTGATATTAAATGCGAAAAAGCGGAAAATCCGCACAGTGAAAGGAAAAATCAAGAAAATCGTCTGATGTTATTTTTTTAGAGTACCGAAAAAATAATGGCTTGATATGATTTTTATCTGTAGAAAAAAGAGGGAGCTTGCCAAAATACCGTTTTCGCTTATAGATACGAGAGAAAAAACAAAAATAAGGTCAAAGCATTTTTTGCCCGGGGATATCTGTTTACAAAATTCGTTCAAAAAAGTAAGGTGACATTTTTGGGTTCCGTTTTTGAGAATTTAACAGCCGTATTTTCGAAAATCAATATAGGCGATTACGCCATACCCTTTATTTTTGCGGCAGTATGCGTTTTTGGGCTGGCTAAAAAGACAGATATATTTATGGAATTTATAAAGGGGGCGGAGGAGGGACTTTCGACCGTAAAGGACATTTTCCCCTCTCTTATGGCTTTGGTGCTGAGCGTGGGAATGTTCAGAAGCTGCGGCGGGGTGGAGCTTATATCGGATCTTCTTTCGCCTTTGTCGGAATTTTTCGGTTTTCCCCCCGAATGCACGCCCCTTGCCATACTCCGACCCTTTTCGGGAAGCGGAGCGGTGGCGATCTATGAAAGCATACTAAGCGGCAGCGGAGCGGACAGCTTTGCGGGCAGGGTGGCTTCGGTAATGTTAGGCAGCAGCGAAACCACATTTTATACCCTTGCCGTTTATTTTGCCGCCACAAGGGTAAAAAAGACAAGGTACGCATTGGCGGCGGCATTGGTGGGGGATCTATGCGGCTGGTTTTTAAGCGGATGGGCGGTAAGACTGTTTTTGGGCGGGCTTTAGAAAAAAGGGGCTCCGCATCGGGGCTGTAAAAAATTTCCGCAGCTGCTTTGACATTACGGAATTTCAGAAATCAAACCCATTGACATTTTCCCGAGAGAGGCAATAATCGGCACAGCTTTTCCAAAAACGTTCCTTCGGCTTGTGAATCGGATTCCCGAAAAAAATAACATAATCCGATAAAGAAAATCAGCCCACAATATTTTTAAAAAATAATATGTGCGGAGGGCTTTAGTTTTGTGAAAATTAAAGCCGCCGCAATTTTTTTGCGCAGAAAAAGCTCAAAAAATAACGGAATAAGACGAATATCCTCGCAGATCCCCTTTTTAAGCGGGTTTTTACACGCCATACATAATAGCACGATGTTATTTTTTACATCGAAAAATCCCTTAATCCTGTTTATCGGAACGAAAGCCCGCAAAAAATATCGGATTTTTCCAAAATCAACCCCTCCCATCTGCCAATAGAAGGTAATTTTGCCCTTTTGTGAAAAATCAGACCACATAAATTATTATAAAA
>DNUB01000108.1:0-560 GCA_003508605.1 Oscillospiraceae bacterium
CTTTCAGTCAAGAATTAGTATAAGTCAATCTTTTTATTAAATTACAAAATCACTCACCGAACATAGGCGTGGACAAATAACGGTCGCCTGTATCGGGCAGTAGCGCAACGATGGTTTTGCCTTTGTTTTCGGGACGCTTTGCAAGCAGGGCAGCCGCAAACACTGCCGCACCCGAGGAAATGCCCACCAATATGCCCTCTTTTCTTGCCAAGGCTCTGCCCGTTTCAAAGGCGTCATCGTTTTCAACCGCAATAATCTCGTCATAGATCTCCGTGTTAAGAGTATCGGGGACAAAGCCCGCTCCTATGCCCTGAATTTTATGTGCGCCGGGAGTGCCCTTTGAAAGCACGGGCGAGCCTGCAGGTTCAACTGCAGCGACTTTAACCTCGGGATTTTTGCTTTTCAGATATTCGCCTACCCCCGAAATCGTTCCTCCCGTGCCTACTCCCGCCACGAATATATCCACTTTGCCCTCCGTATCGTTCCAGATCTCGGGTCCCGTTGAGGCAAAATGAGCGGCGGGGTTTGCAGGGTTTACAAACTGTCCCGGAATAAAGCTG
>DNUB01000108.1:858-1015 GCA_003508605.1 Oscillospiraceae bacterium
AAACTGTCCCGGAATAAAGCTGTCGGGAATCTCCTCCGCAAGCTGTTCAGCCTTTTCTATTGCTCCCTTCATGCCCTTTGCGCCCTCGGTGAGAACCAGTTCCGCACCGTACGCCTTTAGCAGGTTTCTCCTTTCCACGCTCATGGTTTCGGGCATG
>DNUB01000108.1:1320-1942 GCA_003508605.1 Oscillospiraceae bacterium
TCCACGCTCATGGTTTCGGGCATGGTAAGGATAATTCTGTAGCCCCTTGCCGCCGCTGCCGAGGCAAGACCTATGCCCGTGTTTCCGCTGGTAGGCTCGATAATTACCGAATCGGGCTTTAACAGCCCCTTTTGCTCTGCGTCCTCGATCATAGCCTTTGCTATTCTGTCCTTGACGCTTCCCGCAGGGTTAAAATACTCTAACTTCGCCAATATGTCCGCTTCAAGCTCATTGGCTTTAATGTAATTGTTAAGCCTTAACAAAGGGGTTTTTCCGATAAGATCGGTAAGCTTTTCATAAATTTTCATAGTAGATTGCGTCCTTTCCTTGCTTTTTGATAGCACCTATAAATCCTATATGTTTAATATGATTTGATTATAGCATTTATGATTGTTCTTGTCAATATTTATTTTAAATTTTCGGAGATTATTGTATCGGATCGGGAGACAATGGGGATTATCGGCTGTTTTGGGAGAGGGGACAGCAATCCTGCTTCAGTCCTTACTGCCTTTCAATTCTGAGCTCCGTGCCCCTTTCCGTTTTAATCTTAAAGCTGACGCCTTTTTCTTCAAGCACTTTTCTGTTTGCGCCCTTATGCCCTGCTATCAGGCTTATATTTTTT
>DNUB01000108.1:2198-7607 GCA_003508605.1 Oscillospiraceae bacterium
TGCTATCAGGCTTATATTTTTTTTATCCGTATATATTACAAATTTTTTTCCGCCGAGCTTTTCCGTCTGCGCCGATATTTTTCTCAGCATAATGCGGCTTTTTACTATTTCGCAAAGGGCGGGGTGATAAACGCCTCCCGTCATACTGTCTTTCACTCCCTCGGAGGCGTGTAAGCCCAGTCTTATCACAGGGATCTTTTTCTCCTCAAAAAATTCAAGCAGGTCGGCGCACAGCTCCACCGTTTCCTCAAAGGAAAAGCTGCTGTACAGCCCCTTTTCCCTTAATTCGTCAAGCATTGTACCTTTTAAAATAACCGTCGGATAAATCCTTACGGTATCGGCTTTAAGCGTCGCAAACTCTCTTGCGGTTTCCATACAGTACTGCCTTTTATCCTTATACAGTCCCGTCATCATCTGCAGACCCAGCTTAAAGCCGTAAGCCTTGATCAGTCCGCTTGCCCTTCTCACGTCCTCGGCGGTATGTCCCCTTTGATTTGCGCCGAGCACTTCGTCGTTCATGCTTTGCGCACCTAATTCTATGGCGGTCATACCGTAAAGCTTAAGCTCCTCCAGTATTTCCTCGTTTATGCAGTCGGGGCGGGTGGAACAGCGTATTCCGCAGTATACATTCGGGAACTCCCTTACGTATTCCGAGGCGGCATATAAAAGCCGTCTTCTGTAATCGCTGTCGACGGCGGTAAAGCTGCCGCCGAAAAAGGCTATTTCCGCCTGCATATTGTTATTTTGCAGCACGCTTACCTGTGCCGCAAGAATCTCTCTTGTCTCCTCGGGGGTCGGGGCTTTTTCGCTGCCGCTTATAAAGCGTTGATTGCAGAACGAACAGGTGTTGGGGCAGCCCTTATGAGGGATAAATATCGATAAATTTGTTTGTTTCATATTTGTTGTAAGGGTCGGTGTTGGTTTGTTGTTCTTTTAAGGAAGCTGTGCGGGTTTTGACGGCTTTCGGAATACTGTTCAGTTGGTTTCGTATCCCATAAGCTTTAAGGCTTCTTTTGCTGCGCTTTGCTCCGCTTCCTTTTTGCTGTAGCCCGAGCCTTTGCCTATTATCTGTCCGTTTAACAGCACGTTTACGGTAAATAAGCGGTTGTGCGCAGCTCCGCTTTCGCCTGCCAGCTCATAGACTATTTTTTCTTCGGGATTTTGTTGGATTATCTCCTGCAAAAGGGTCTTATAGTCGCCGATAAGCAGTCTGCCGCTTCTCAGCACTTCTATTGAAGGAATAAAGGGGATTATAAAGCTTTTGGCGGCGTCAAGACCACCGTCGAGATATATTGCCGCAATAAGTGCCTCAAATGCGTCCGCAAGGATAGACCTGCGGTGTCTGCCTCCTGTGTTTTCCTCTCCCTTTCCCAAAAAGATAGCTTCCCCCAAACCGATTTTTTCCGCAAAGGGATAAAGGGCGTGTTCGCTGACAATACCCGCTCTCAGCTTTGTAAGCTGTCCCTCGGGGAAATCCGGAAGGTTTTCAAAAAGATATTTTGAGACAACAACCGAAAGCACGCTGTCACCCAAAAATTCCAGCCGCTCATTGCTGTGGTGGTTTTTTCCGTTGACAAAGGAGGAATGGGTAAGAGCTTCCTTTAAATAGGCAGGCTCTTTAAACTCATAGCCTATCCTTTCTTCCAATTCGGTCATTTTGAGATCCTTTCATTTTTTAATGTTCGGTTTGCAAAAAAGCTTGTTCCCCGCCGCTGCGGCAAGCCTTTTCACCGCTGACGCCGCTTCGGTATATATTATATTCAGAGTGATTCCCGAACAAACGGACAATGCAAACATCAGCAGTATCATTACGGGCGCATAAGCAAATCTGTCCTTTGCTGCGGGGATCCTGCTCTTAAATATATCATAATAGACGGTATCAAAAGTGCCTGACAGAAGATAAGCAAAAAGACAGGCGTTGGACATGGTCTTTAAAATAAAGCCCCGTATTTTGTTTTCTTTCTTAAATTTAATATTAAGCAGCAGCGTAAAGGTTAAAAATGCGGTAACGGCAATAGTGGGAGAGTTGTTGGAATTCCAGTCTCCCCATTTAAAGGAGCCGCCTATGGATCTGTAATAGCAGAATGCGCCGTTAAAGGTAATCGAGCATATTAACAGTACGGCATTTAACCCGACGGGAATGTTCGGCTTGTATTTTGCAAGATATGCTCCCGCAAAATAGAAAAGAATGGGATACAGATTATCCCACCACTGAGGCATTATCTGAAAATATTCGTCGCTTGAAGAGGGAAGCAGCCACCATTCCGCCGATTCAAACCGAAAGGCATTGACAAAGGAGGGCAGCATGGAAACGACAAACAGCGCCGCCAATAAATATTCGGCCTGCCTTTTATCCTTAAGACCGTTAAAAAGTATATTTAAAAACGGGATCAGCAGATACAGCCCCAAATACATTTCAATATACCAGCCGTATCTTGTGCCCTCAAAACCAAAAAGATCGGTTATAAAATCTTTAAAGCCCGCTTCTTCTCCCATTACGAATTTTGACACAAGAAAAAAGACCACGGAACATATTATATATGTATTTATTGTTTTAAAAATACCCAAAAAATATTTTTTCTCGGGCTTTTTTTGATTCATCAGATATCCGCTCAGCATTAAAAACATAGGTACGCAGATAATGAAAAGGTTGCGGAAAGTACACATTAACATCATTGTGCCGCCTTCAACAGGCGTTCCGTAAAATCCCGAATTATGGAAAAAGTGTATGCCGTTAATGCACAACATGGCGGCAATTCTTATAATATCCAGCGTTTCGTTTCTTTTTGTCATAAGCTTCCTTTAGAGCTTCCCTTTCAATAAGGGGCAGTACCCCCGAATTTATGAAAAATCCGAGACGTAAGCCCCTCAGGGTTTCGGCGGGGGACATCGGATTTTGATTATATACTTTATATTTTTTTACCGGTTACTCCCGCTCCCCGCCTTCCTGCTTTGACGCTTCGAGCACAGCGGCTATTTCCTCAATAACATTATTTTCGATAAATTCCTTTGCCTGCCTTACCGCATTTTTAAAGGCAAGGGCGTCGCTGCTGCCGTGAGCCTTTATAACGGGCTTTGCCGTACCAAGCAGAGGCGAGCCGCCCGTTTCCCGATAATCCATTTTCCTTGACAGCTCCTTAATGCCCTTCATGGTAAAGGCTGCTCCTATTTTTGTGCCGATATTTTTAAAGAATATGTTTTTAAGGGAAAGCTTCATAAATTTTCCCATACCCTCAACCGTCTTTAAGTAGATATTTCCCGTAAAGCCGTCTGTAACAAGAACGTCGCAGCCGCCCAACGCCGCCTCTCTGCCCTCGATATTTCCCGTAAAATTAACGGGGGCGTTCTTTAAAAGAGCATAGGCCTCATGCTCGGTCTCTCTGCCCTTTTCCTCCTCAGCTCCCACGTTCAAAAGAGCTACCCTGGGGCTTTGCACATTCATTATTTTATCCATATACACGCTGCCCATAACGGCAAACTGTACAAGCATTTCGGCGCGGCACTCCACGTTTGCGCCGCCGTCAAGGAGTATGTAGCACCGATTTACGGAAGGTATGATGGGCGCAAGGGAGGGACGCTTTATCCCCTTTATTCTGCCTATAATGGTTGTGCCGCCTACCACAAGAGCCGCCGTGCTTCCCGCACTTATAAATGCGTCCGCCTCGCCGTTTTTCACCAGCTGAAACGCCACTCCCATGGAGGAGTTGAGCTTTGACTTTCTGATATCCGTGGGGTTGTCCTCTATGCGTATTACCCCCTCTGCGTTTCTTATCGTTATGCCCTTTGACGAAACGCCTAAGGCCTTTATTCTTTCGTTAATTATCCTCTCGTCGCCGCAGAGAATTATTTCCGTTCCATAGGCTTTTACCGCCATTTCCGCACCCTTGATCACCTCGTTGGGTGCGTTGTCGCCGCCGAATGCGTCTAAGGCTATTCTGATTTTATCCATGTGCTTCCTCCGATTTTAAGAATTAGAGCTTGCTGCGATCCTTTTTGGCTATGCTCCCGGTATTATCCCATGAGAGCGTTTTTCAGATCCGTCAAGGCTCTTTCCGCTATTTTCTCGTACCTTTCCTGCTTGTTTTTTATTATTCCGTCAAGGGGCGGCAATAAGCCCATATTTGCGCCCATAGGCTGAAAGCTTTTGTTTTCCGCCGCCACATAGCCGCAAAGTGCGCCGCACATTGTGGTTTTGGGAAGGATAAGGGCGGGCCGCCCCTCCAATGCGGCAGCCAGGCTTTGTCCCGCTATTATGCCGCTCATTGCGCTTTCCGTGTAGCCCTCAACTCCCGTCATCTGACCCGCAAAATATATATTATCGCTGTTCTTAAGCATAAAGCGGCTTGTAAGCAAAAGAGGGCTGTTTAAAAATGTGTTGCGGTGCATAACTCCGTAACGGAGAAATTCGGCGTTTTCAAGCCCCGGTATCATTCGGAAAACCCTTTTTTGCTCAGGGAATTTAAGATTGGTTTGAAATCCCACCAAATTATATGCGCTGCCCTCAATATTTTCCTTTCTCAGCTGCACCGCCGCCCACGGACGGTGATTTGTGCGGGGGTCGATAAGTCCCACAGGCTTCATACAGCCGTAGCGGACGCTTTCCGCACCTCTTTTGGCGAGAACCTCCACAGGCATACAGCCTTCGTAGACCGTTATTTCCTCCGATTCGCCCTCAAAATTTTCATGGGCGTTTCTTTTTGAGGCAGCCTGCCGTTCAAAGGGCTTTAATGGCACGGTTTCCGCCGTTACAAGAGCTTCATAAAAGCTTTCGTATTCTTCCCTGTTAAAGGGGCAGTTGATGTAATCCGCTTCGCCCTTGTCATATCTTGTGGCGTAAAAGGCTCTGGTCATATCTATGCTGTCCGCCGATACGATAGGTGCGGCTGCGTCGTAAAAGCTTAAGCAGTCTCCGCATTTTTCCGTTATAGCCGCCGCCATTTTTTCGGAGGTCAAGGGTCCGGTGGCGATCACCGTGTTTTTTTCGGGGAAGCTTGTGATTTCGTCTGAAATAAGCTCTATATTGGGGTGGGAGGTGATTTTTTCGGTAATATAATCCGAAAATTTTTTTCTGTCCACCGCCAAAGCTCCACCGGCGGGCACTGCGGAATTATCCGCCGCTTCAAGTATCAGCGAGCCTAAAATGCGCATTTCGGCTTTAAGCAGTCCGCCTGCGCTGCTTATCCGAGCGGATTTAAGCGAGTTGGAGCAGACAAGCTCCCCCAAGCCCTCATAGTGATGGGCAGGGGTGTATTTTTTCGGCTTCATCTCAAACAGCTTCACCTTAAAATTTCTTTCAGCCAAGGCCCAAGCCGCTTCACAGCCCGCTAAGCCGCCGCCGATCACCGTTACGTTCTGCAATATGTTTTCTCCTTTTCGGGGTTGGAATCTTCAATGAGGGGCAACGCCCCG
>DNUB01000195.1 GCA_003508605.1 Oscillospiraceae bacterium
AATGAGGCTATGCCTTTTGCTTGCGGCAAAAGGCGGGGGGACATCGGAATTTGATTATAATAATCTAATTTAAAGTAAGTTTTTTACAGGAAAGGATACCCAAATGCAAAACTATACGATTTTTCTAATAAGACACGGCATTACCGACGGAAATTTAGAAGGCAAGTATATAGGCTTTACCGACTTGCCGTTAGCCGACGAGGGATATGCCGCTATAAAAAGAATGGCTGACGACGAGATTTATCCTGATGTTCAGAAGGTGTATTCAAGCCCCTTGAAAAGATGCCTTGAAACAGCGGAAATTATATACCCGGACAGATATGTTAAAATAATAGAAAACATTTGCGAGTGCGATTTCGGAGAGTTTGAGGGAAAAACTCCCCGGGAGCTGGAGGATGTTCCCGAATATGCGGATTGGCTAAAGGGCGGCTATGATGCTGCCGCTCCGGGAGGAGAAAGCTACGGAGATTTTGCACTGCGCTGTATAGACGGCTTGGACGAGATTTTTCACGATATGATGAAGGAGCATATTTTCAGAGCGGCGGTAATTACTCACAGCGGAGTGATTATGAACCTTTTGGCGGGCTACGGGCTTCCAAAGGGCAAGCCTGCGGATTTTGCCCTTAACCAAGGAGAGGGCTTTGCTATAAATCTTTCCACCTTTTTATGGCAGAAGGGCCCGGCGTTTGAAATAATAGGAAAAATATTCTGATAAAAAGAAAGGATAAAAAAATGGATATTAACGAACAGCTTGCAGGCGAATTTAAAATAAGGAGGGAGCAGGTAGATAATACCGTAAAGCTTATTGACGACGGAAATACAATTCCCTTTATCGCCAGATACAGAAAGGAAGCTACGGGCGCACTTGACGATCAGCTTTTAAGAGAGCTTGACGAAAGGCTTACCTATCTGCGCAATCTGGAGCAAAGAAAAAAAGAGGTTGCCGAAAGTATTGAAGCTACGGGAAATATGACCGACGAGATCTCACAGTCTCTGCAAAAGGCCGTAACACTTGCGGAAATAGAGGATATTTACCGCCCCTTTAAGCCCAAAAGAAAGACGAGAGCCTCGGTTGCAAAGGAAAAGGGTTTACAGCCTCTTGCGGATTTTATTATGGAACAGTCCTTGGCTAATCCTCAAAAGGAAGCAGAAAAATACATAGATGAGGAAAAGGGGGTTGCTTCCATTCAGGAAGCGATACAAGGAGCTTCGGATATTATTGCGGAAACAATTTCCGACGATCCCGATATAAGAAAGCTGCTGGCACAGCTTTATACAGAAAGGGGAGTAGTGGTTTCTAAAGCGGCGGACGCCGAAAAGGACTCGGTTTATTCCAATTATTACGATTATTCCGAAGCGGTCGCCAAAATACCCTCACATCGTGTTCTGGCAATGGATAGAGGGGAAAGGGAAGAGCTGCTGAAGATTTTTGTTGAGGTTTCCGAGGAAGAAGCTTTGCGCTTTATCAACGGAAAATACGTCAGGGCGAAAAACGACTGCGGAAATATTGTTAAGGCGGCTGCCGAGGACGCATACGGCAGACTTATCCACCCCTCGCTTGAAAGACGAATAAGGAGCGAATTAACGGAAAAGAGCTGCAATTCCGCCATTAAGGTATTTCAGGACAACCTTTATCAGCTTTTAATGCAGCCTCCCGTTAAAAATGCCGTTACCATAGGCTTCGACCCCGCATACCGCACAGGCTGTAAAACCGCAGTGGTAGACGGAACGGGAAAGGTGCTTGACACAACCGTTGTTTATCCCACCCCGCCTCAGAATAAGGTGACGGAAGCTAAAGCGGTGATGAAAAAGCTTATAAAGAAGTATAATGTTACGGCTATAGCAATAGGAAACGGCACGGCGAGTCATGAAAGCGAATGCTTTATTGCTGATTTAATTAAGGAGATAAAGGACGAGCTTGATCACCCTATAAGCTATATGGTGGTTTCCGAAGCGGGAGCAAGCGTTTATTCCGCCAGCAAGCTTGCCGCAGAGGAGTTTCCTCAGTATGATGTATCCTTAAGGAGCGCAGTTTCCATTGCGAGAAGGCTGCAGGATCCCTTGGCGGAGCTGGTAAAGATAGATCCGAAGGCTATAGGCGTAGGACAGTATCAGCACGATATGCCCAAAAATCAGCTTTCGGAAGCATTGGGAGGAGTTCTTGAAAATTGTGTAAACAGCGTAGGTGTAGATGTAAATACTGCTTCCTGCTCTCTTTTGAGCTACGTGGCGGGAATCAACGGCACCGTCGCAAAAAATATCGTTGCCTACCGTGAGGAAAACGGCGCATTTAAGGAGCGCAGGGAGCTTTTAAAGGTAGCGAAATTAGGCAAAAAGGCATTTGAACAGTGCGCAGGTTTTTTAAGAGTGCATGACGGAAAAAATCCTTTGGACAATACGGCGGTTCACCCCGAAAGCTACTGCTATGTTGAAAAGATGATAGAGCTTTTTGATCTGAATCTGAACGATTTAAGGAAAAACGGCTTCGGCGGTATGGGAGAAGCTGCAAAGTCAAGAGGAATAAAGGCACTTGCCAATGAGCTCGGAGTGGGCGAAATGACCCTTGCGGATATTGTGGAGGAGCTGGAAAAGCCGGGAAGGGATCCCCGCGACGAGCTTCCGCCTCCGCTGCTAAGAACCGACGTTATGGATATTAACAGTCTAAAGCCGGGAATGGAGCTTAAAGGTACGGTAAGAAACGTAATAGATTTTGGTGCTTTTGTGGATATAGGCGTACATCAGGACGGACTCGTTCATATTTCCCAAATTGCCGACCGCTACATCAAGCACCCACTTGACGCAGTAAAGGTAGGGGATATCGTCAATGTTAAGGTGATTGATGTGGATCCGGTTAAGAAGCGCATTTCCCTTACTATGAAAGGATTGAACTGATATGGTTGAGATTAAAACGCTTTGGACTGAGGAAAACCTTAAGGAATATACGAAATACACCACATTTGTTAAAGGCAGGCTTAACAAGGTTATGTTTATCGCATTGCTTGTGCTTTATGCCGCTGTGGTTGGAGGCTGCATCGCTCTTTTCTGTATGTTTAAATTCACCTTCGCTCTTGTTATGGCGATTGCCTTTACCGTTCTTTTAGCGGTTTGCATACTGTTCTTTGCACTGACTGTAAAGGATTTTGTAAAGACTGCGCTTAAAGCGGGGGAAAACGAAGAATTTGACAGTGTGCTGATAAATGAGGATAATATTTTTATCTGTAAGAACGGACAGCCTATAGGCGAGCTTGAATGGGATAAAATAACAAGAATCTATACCAATGAAAAAGCAGGCGCAGTTTATTTGTGTACGGCAGAAAACGCCGTTTTAATATTGGAATATAAGAATATAGTAGGGGGCACCGAAAAGGAGCTTAAGGATACGGTTGAAAAAAGATATGATAAACTATCAAAAAAAGCTTGATGAGATAATAAGCGGTATGGAGGGAAGAAAGTCTCTTTTGCTGCACGCCTGCTGCGCTCCTTGCAGCAGCTATGTGTTGGAGTATTTAAGCGGATATTTTGATATTTCCCTTTTATTTTACAATCCCAACATATATCCGATGGAAGAGTATCGTAAAAGACTTAATGAGGTGAAGCGGCTGATAGGGGAAATGCCTTTAAGGTCGGAGGTGAGGATTATAGAGGGACGGTATGAGCCAAAGGAATTTTTTGATATTGCCAAGGGGCTGGTGCAGGCGCAGGAGGGAGGAGAGCGATGCTTTAAGTGCTATCGCCTGCGTTTGGAGGAAGCGGCGAAGGAAGCGAAAAAAGGAGGCTTAGATTTTTTCACAACGACCCTTTCTATCAGCCCTCACAAAAACGCCCAAAAGCTTAATGAAATAGGGGAAGAACTGGAAAGACAATACGGTGTAAGGTATCTTTATGCCGATTTTAAGAAAAAAGAGGGTTATAAGAGATCCATTGAGCTTTCACGGCTTTACAGCCTGTACCGTCAAAACTATTGCGGCTGCGGATTCAGCAGGGCGGCGGCACATACAATCTGAAAGGTAAAAAATACACAAATCCGGATAAACATATTTGTAACATTTTTCTCGAAAAATATCCTATTATCATTGAATTGCTTGTCAAAACGTGATAAAATAAAATACAGGAAAAAGCTGTTTTAAATATTAACTTTATTTTGAAAGGAATGAAAAAGCTATGAATGCGGACCCTTGCGGGCAAAGTAGAACAACCGTATATTTTTACAGCGCAGGGGAGCGTATTATCGGCGTCTGACCCTGTGCGGAAGGGAGCTTAGATGCTGAATTTTTACAAAACAGAGGGAAATGTTATAAAGGAGATCGACGGCATAATGCCGGGCTGCTGGGTATCCGCCATTGCGCCTACCGAATCGGAAATATCAAAGCTTGAAACAGAGCTTGGTATAGACCGTGACTTTATCCGCTCCGCCCTGGACGAGGAGGAAAGCTCCCGTATTGAAAACGAGGATAAGCAGACTCTTATAGTTATTGACTATCCGGTAGCGGAAAAGCCCGAGCACAAGCAGGCCGAAAACAAAAAGAAAAAGCAGCACAATTTCGATGATGATACTATTTCGTACTACACTATGCCTATGAGTATTATATTGACTGAAAACAACGTTGTGACGGTAAGCTTGAAGCAGAATATTATTGCCGAGGATTTTGCCAGCAATGTGGTCAAAAATATTCAAACGCAGTATAAAACACGCTTTATTTTTGCTATTTTACTGAGAATTGCGGGCAGATATCTGCAATATCTTAAGCAAATAGATAAAATCAGCAATTATGTGGAAAACCAGCTCCACAAGTCTATGAAAAACAAGGAGCTTATTCAGCTTTTGGGTCTTGAAAAATCCTTGGTTTACTTTTCCACTTCTCTTAAATCCACCGAAACGGTTCTTGAAAAGATACTCAGAGGAAGAGTAATTAAGCTTTATGACGAGGATCAGGATCTGCTCGAGGACGTACTTATCGAGGTAAAACAGGCTATTGAGATGACAGGAATTTATTCCAATATTTTATCGGGTACAATGGATACCTTTGCCAGCGTTATCTCAAATAATCTTAACATAGTTATGAAGGTGCTTACCATTATCACCATTGTATTGTCCGTTCCTACCATGGTATTCAGCTTTTATGGAATGAATGTGGGCGGGCTTCCCTTTGCGGATAACGTGTATATACCTACGGCAATATCGGCGGTTTTGGCACTTATAGCGGGAATTGTGCTTTCAAAGAGCAAGTTTTACAGGTAGAAATTTATGGAAATTGAAAGAATTGACAGCTACACCGACATCAGATTTGAACAAGAGGTTCTTTTTCAGCACGGAGGCTTTATAGTTGACGGCAAATACCCTTGCGCCTTTAAAATAACGGGAATAAATACAGCTGTTGTGGATTATCATGATTATGAATCCGTATTGCCGGTAATAGAGCGGTTCAGGTTTTATTCGGAGCATATAACAGACTTTTACGATAAGAGCGGCAATTGTATTGCAAAATTTCCCGCCGTTTTGCTGAAGGAGCTTCCTATTGAAGAGCTTCAACCCTCGCAGTTTTATGCAGACGAGGATAAGGTGTCAGCGGTTTCCCGCTTTGTCAAAAGCAAGCAGGATGTAATTATTCCTGTGATATTTGACAAAAATATGCAGCGTTATATTTCCCTTGACGGTCATACAAGAATGTATTATGCTTATTCTCATGGCTTTAAATCGGTATATATTTTTGAAAGCGAAAGCGATATTGATATTTACGGATTTGTTTCAGAGGCACAAAAGCGCGGAGTTACCAAAATTTCGGATATAAAATTACTTCCTCATAAACAATATGAAATTTGTTGGAACAAGTTTTGTGATGACTATTTCGCTCAAAAGTAAATTGGAAAAGGATTCAATGAGGGGCAACGCCCC
>DNUB01000339.1 GCA_003508605.1 Oscillospiraceae bacterium
TAAAACATCCCACCGCAAGGTGAAAAATTCATTACGATTTTCGGATCAGCCCCCCCTTAATATTTACAGTTGACATTTTTGCTCAATAATGTTAAAATAACAATATATATTTATAACCGCTGCCCTATTTGCTTTGATGCCGGCTTTGGGCTGGTGACTGAACGCATCATTTGTTAAATTTTTTAAATATGACAGTATCCCTGCAGAATTTCTTTTGCAGGCAACAAAATTGTGCACGAAAATCTGCATACCGATTTTATATTAACACACTTTAATTGTACCAAATAAAACAGGATAAAGGAGTTTTTATGGATAAGATCAAATGTCCTGCCTGCGGAGCGGAAATAAACGCCGATGCGGAAAACTGTCCTTCCTGCGGCGCACCCATAGGCACTATGAAGGAGCAAGGCACCTCCGGCACTCCTATAGACAATAAGGAAGCCATTGACAATATGCTGGAAAAGGCGAATATGCTGGTGGAGGAGGGCCGGGAAATGGGCATTGAAGGCTTGGAAGATCCGCCGCCTCAGGAATCGCTTAACGGCTACGGAGAGGAAGCCGCCATACCGGGTATCCCCTCAGGCTCCGACGGCAGCAGAGACGGCGGTGCGGAGGCTTCCGCAGTGGAAAACCCTCCCGGAGTCACCCTTTTTGAAATGGACGAAAACGGCAACATAATCCCGGAAAAAAAGCCCGAAACCAAAAAAGAGAAAAAACAAAGGTTGAAAAAAGAGCGCAGTGAAAACAAAAGCCCTTCTCCCGAGGAAAAGGACAGGAAGGACGATACAAAAAAAAGGAAGGGGAAAAAAGCCTCGGGCGGCATTGTTTTTGCGGCGGCAGTCATATCTTTGGCAGTGGGCGTTGCTGCCGGATTTTTCAGTAAAATGCTCCTGTTTCCCGATTTGCCCGCTCCCTCCTGTCAGTCCTTTGCAAATAAATCCGTAAAGTCCGTTAATTCCGTTCTTGGAGACGGAGAGAAGATATTTGTGGCGGAGGCTTATGTCAAGGAGTTTACTTCCTCCACACAATGCCTTATACGCACCTTTGCCGAAGCCTCCGATACGGTAGCCGAAAAATGGTACCGCGTAAAGGTTGACAGTGCGGACAACAGTAAAATTCACGTTTATAATCAGTATGAACGGGAGATTTTAGACAGTATGCTCAATTCCTCCGATGATGAGGAAAGGGCGAGAGCCGCCGTGCTTTCGGGAATACAGGAGGAAACGGAAAGGCTTATAAATGAAATGCGTCAGGGAAATGATTGGATAGAGGTCAATTCCTCCCTGCTCAACAATATCATCCATCCCTACGAAAAAAAGAATTGAGGGGAAAATGTACGGCATAAGCTTTGAACAATGGGTGTTTATGTTTTTTATATTCACCGTGATCGGCTGGATTCACGAAACCACTGTTGAATCCCTTTACCATAGAAAATTTGTCAACCGAGGTTCTCTGCACGGTCCGTATATTCCCATATACGGGTTCGGCGGCTGTGCAATGATCGTGTTTTCCTGTCCCTTTGAGAACAACGGATTTTTTGTTTTTTTGTCGGGACTTATCTGCTGCACTGTTTTGGAATATTTTGTGGGCTGGCTTATGGAAACGATTTTTCACAGACAATTTTGGGATTACAGTATGATGAAGCTTACATATAAAAACCGCATATCTCTTTTAAGCTCTCTGTGCTGGGGTTTTTTGTCGCTGTTTATGGTGTATATGCTGTTTCCCTTTATGCAGTGGTTCTGCCATCTTATCGGCAGCAATGTGATGATTATATTCGACTGCGTTATGATGACGGTTTTTGCAGTGGATATAATCATTACTGTCAGAAAAGACATAGGCTGGAGAAATATAGCGAAAAAGTTTTCTCCCGAACAGATCAAGGCGATGCTGCAAAAGAAAAGAAGCCAGGTGGGAAACATTTTCGGTCATTTCACCGCCATACTGCGGCGTGAAAGAAGAGCGGCGCAAAAGGAAATTCGGGATTCCGTAAAAGAAACCGAGACGGCAAAGCTTTTTGCCAATACCGATATTAAAGTCGGTATTCCCTTTGAGAAAAACGAAAACAATAACTATAACGAAAATAAGAACGGAGAGTAAAGTTGAGCGGTAAAACAAGCTTTTTTAAATATTCGCTTCCGATTTTAAAGGATAAAAATATGCTGTCCTCGCTGAAAAATACTCAGCATGGCACGGTAAGTGTATTTACGCACTGTATAATGGTAGCAAAGTATTCCTATTTGTTAAATGAAATCTTTGATTTGAAGTGTGATGCAAAGTCTCTTGTAAGAGGCGCACTGCTTCATGATTTTTTCCTGTACGATTGGCACAGAATCCCCAAGGAGGTTGCAAAGGAGGGGCTTCACGGCTTTAAGCACCCTGTTATCGCCGCCAAAAACGCAAGGCGGGAATTTGATATTTCACCTAAGGAATACGGTATAATAATTTGTCATATGTGGCCGCTGACCTTTACCAGAGTTCCCTTTAACAGGGAAGCGTGGATAGTGTGCTGTGTGGATAAATACTGTTCTCTTATGGAGACTCTCGGCGTTCAGCCTTACAGCAACGAGAAGGTTAAGCTTTGGGTTGAGGAGAATGTTAAGAAACTGAAAAAAGCGTACGGAAAGCAAGCCGCTTTGAAGGCGTAAATTTCAAAAAAAGTCAGAGCCTGCATTTTTGCCTAATTTTAAAGCAAAAATGCAGGCTCTATTTGATAGACGGAATTTTAAAGCTATTCGATTCTGAAATTCTTTTCAACTCGGTAAATTACCGCCAGCTTTTCCGAGCGCAAGCTTAATCGCCGGAGCATCTCCGAAATCAGCCGAAAATCAATTTCCGAAGTCTCAAATCAAACCGCCGCCTTATCCTTTTCGGCACGTGCCGCCTTTATCTTATCGATAATTTTTTTAAACTCCAGCACCTTGCTGATGCTGCCCTTAAAGCTGATTTTGCCTGCCAAAAACGTCTTTTTGGGGTCAAGATCGCCCCTTGCAAGCCCGATAAGGGTTTCAGATGAAGCGGTTATGTCTATGTCGCTTATTTCCGCCTTTCCCATTTCCACCGCTACTTTTCCCTGATTAACGTCAATATAAAAGGAACCGTCGCCGCCGTCCCTCACATTGACTTGAACGATCATACGCTTTTGATAGTCCTTAAGCTCCACACCGTCGCAAAGCCTTTTGATTTTTACCGCCATTTCGCTGTAATCCATTTTTGCACTTCCTTTTTTTAAAAATTTCTTTAGGTCATCTCTAATACTAATTCTTGATTGAATGTAGACAAAAGATTTGCGAGGATG
>DNUB01000340.1 GCA_003508605.1 Oscillospiraceae bacterium
ACCATATATTGAGTCAGTTTTTTTATAAATGTGGTTCACATCTATTGACAACACAGATTTAGAAGCAAAACCCGAGTTTTTCGGCTCTTGAAAAATTATTAAAAATATGATACAATATTTTGTATTGCTTAAAAAGAACAATATACAAGCGAAAGGAATAAGAAATTGGCGGTCAGAACAATTACAAGGCAGGAATTAGAGGAGCAAAGCATCTATAAGCAAAAAGTTCGTTCCGCTCTGCATATTTATGATAAAAAGCCTTTGGCGTTTGTTCACAGCTACGGCTGTCAGCAAAATGTTACGGACGGTGAAAAGATAAAGGGTATGCTGGAGGAAATGGGTTTCGGCTTTACCGAAAATACCGCTTCGGCCGATTTTATCCTTTTAAATACCTGCGCAGTAAGGGAAAATGCCGTAGATCGGGTTTTCGGAAACGTAGGAGCGTTAAAGCACCTTAAAAAGAAGAACCCAAGGCTTATTATTGCAGTATGCGGCTGTATGGTACAGCAGCCCGAAACGGCTAAAAGGCTGAAGCAAAGCTTTCCCTTTGTTGATATAATCTTCGGAACTCATGTACTGCATACCCTCCCCGAGCTTATCTGCAGATGTATTTTTGAGGGAGGCAGGGTGTTCGATATAACCGACAGCGACGGAGTTATTGCGGAGGGACTTTCCGTAAAAAGGGAAAGCGTGTTTAAAGCAAGCGTTCCCATTATGTACGGCTGCAACAATTTCTGCACCTACTGTGTTGTGCCTTATGTGAGAGGCAGAGAGCGGTCAAGAGAAGCCGATAAAGTCATAAGCGAGGTAAAGGAGCTTATAAGCAGCGGATATAAGGATATTTTGCTTTTGGGGCAGAATGTTAATTCGTACGGCAAGGGCACAGATGTGGATTTTCCGGAGCTTTTGCTGCGTCTTGACAGCTTAGACGGGGAATACCGTCTGGAGTTTATGACCTCTCACCCGAAGGATTGTACCGAAAGGCTTATAGATGTAATTGCGGAAAGCAAGCATATTTGTCATCATATACATTTGCCTGTTCAGTGCGGCAGCGACAGAATTTTAAAGCTGATGAACCGTCATTATAATACGGAGCACTATCTGCATTTAGTTGATTATGCAAGAAAGAAAATTCCCGATTTAAATCTTACCACCGATATCATCGTAGGATTTCCGGGAGAACAGAGAGAGGATTTTGAACAAACTCTGGCACTTATGAAAAGGGTTTGCTTTGATTCCGCCTTTACCTTTATATTCAGTCCCAGAGAAGGTACTAAGGCTGCTGAAATGGACGACCCCGTACCTGCGGAGGAAAAGGGAAAATGGTTCAGAGAGCTGCTGGAGGTTCAGGGAAATTGCGGGTGCAAAAGCTATCAAAAATATGTGGGGAAAACTCTGAACGTATTATGCGAGGGCAGAGGGAGAACCTCCGAAGAGTATTATAACGGAAAATCAAGGCAAAATATAATTGTGGATTTTAGCGGAGATGAAAGCGATATAGGTAAATTTGTCAATGTTAAGATTACTAAGGCATTGGCTTGGGCACTGATAGGTGAAAAAACGGATTAAAGCCTGCAAGCAAGCGGTTTTTAAAAATAAAAAATATATATTTTGAAAGGAAGAATAAATATGGACGCAATAAAAGCAGCAAGGGAATTAGGAAGGGCAATTCAGAATGACGAGCGTTATAAGGACTACGTTGCCGCAAAGGAAGCAAACGATAATGACGATGCTTTACAGCAGCTTATCGGTGAATTTAATATTAAAAGGGAAAATCTGCAGCTCGAGGTGAATAAGCCCGAAGATATGCAGGACAAGGATAAGGTCCAAAGATTTAACAAGGAGCTTCAGGAGTCCTATGAAAAGGTTATGACAAATCCGCATATGGCGGATTTTGCCGTAAAGAAAAATGCTCTTGACAGTCTGCTGCAGCAGGTTCAGGGAATTATCGGCTTATGCTGCGAGGGTGAAGATCCCGATACCTGTGAGTATCACACAAGCACCTGCACTCACGATTGCTCCACCTGCGGAGGCTGCCACTGAGGTTAAGGCGGCTTTGTGCAAAACCCCTGGAAGGCTTTGTGTTTTGCGTGGAGCACTGCGTTAAAGCAGAAGTCCGCAAGGGATCGCTTTGTTTTCGCATTTGCACTGATTGAGATAAGGTAGGCTATGAAATTGGAAAAGGAACAGAAAACCACGCCTATGCTGACACAGTATCAGCAGATAAAGGCGGAATACCCCAATTATGTGTTGTTTTTCAGATTGGGGGATTTTTATGAAATGTTTGATAAGGACGCTGAAACTGTATCAAAGGAGATAGATCTGGCACTTACCTCACGGGCGGGAGTGCCTATGTGCGGTATTCCTCATCATGCCTGTATTCCTTATATAAAAAAGCTGATCGACGCAGGACATAAGGTGGCTATATGCGAGCAGGTGGAGGATCCTTCTCTTGCAAAGGGACTTGTAAAGCGTCAGGTAGTCAGAATAATCACTCCGGGCACCGTCATAGAGGAGGGAATGCTGGACGAAGGCAGAAACAATTATATTCTTTGCCTTTTATGTGATGAAAAAAGCTGCGGAATGGTTTTTGCCGATGTCTCCACAGGCGAATTTCATCTTTATGAAAAAAACGGAAAAAGCAAAAATGATCTGGAAAAGGGCATCATAGGCGAATTGGGCAACTATATGCCCGCCGAAATGCTTTTTAACGATAAATTTCTTGACTTAAAGGAGGTTCACTCCTTTGTCTCTCAGCGGCTGAGCAGATCTATCGGAGATGTGCTTTCAGATAAAAGCTTTTCTCCGGATAATGCAGAGGCTCTTGATGCTCAGTTTATTTCCGATAAGCAGGATACCATACCCTCAAGTATGGTTCTGTGCAAAAAGGCGGTTTATGCATTATATAATTATATAAATTCCACCTATAAAAACGAAATCCGCAGAGTTGTAAAATTTTTTGTGCATGGCGGAAATGAGTTTATGGAGCTTAATTTAGCTACCCGTCGAAATTTAGAGCTTACCGAAACTATGAGAAACAAGGAATACAGAGGCTCTTTGGTGTGGGTTCTTGACAGGACCAAAACGGGAATGGGAAAGCGCAGGCTGAAGCAGATAGTGAATCAGCCACTTATGCAGCATACTAAGATAATGGACAGGCTCAATGCGGTGGATGATCTGCACTCGGATATTGCAGCATTAGACGAGGTAAGAGACAGTCTGACAGGAATACAGGATCTTGAAAGGCTTATGTCGAGAATCGTCTATAAGGTGGCTTCTCCCCGTGATGTATACGCTTTGGGGCGTACTTGCGGAAAAATGCCGAGACTAAAAAAATCCCTTGAAGCCTTTAATTCTCCTCTTATAAAAAGACTGAACGACTCCGTTGAGGCTCACGAGGATATTGCCGTATTGGTGGAAAATGCCATTGTGGACGAACCGCCTGTAAATACCCGTGACGGGGGATTTATTAAAAAAGGCTTTAATAAGGATTTGGATCATTTAAGAAGCATTACCGACGGCGGAGAGGAGCTGCTGCGGGAAATAGAGCGCAAGGAAAAGGAAGCTACAGGCATCAAAACCCTTAAGGTGGGCTTTAACCGTGTTTTCGGATATTATATAGAGGTTTCCAAGGGAGTTGTGGATCAGGTTCCCGACAGATACATAAGAAAGCAGACCTTAACCAACGGAGAACGCTTTATTACCGAGGAATTAAAGGACATAGAGCGTGAGCTGCTCACTGCGGGAGAAAGAATAATAAAATTAGAATCGAAAATATTTGGCGAGATCCGCCATTTTATTTCCGAGAAAATGGACGGAGTTTTAAGAAGCGCAGAAAGCGTTGCGGACATTGACGTTTTGGCAGGTCTTGCAAGGGTAGCTATTGAAAATAACTATGTTAAGCCCGAAATAACTCTCGAAAATGTTATAGAGATAAGAGACGGCAGACATCCCGTTGTAGAGAAAATATTGTCCGATATTCCTTTTACGCCTAACGACACCTATCTTGACCTAAAGCAAAACAGACTGCTTATGATAACCGGACCCAATATGTCCGGAAAATCCACGTTTATGCGGCAGGCTGCGCTTATTACCCTTATGTCTCAGATAGGCAGCTTTGTTCCCGCAAGATATGCTCGGATAGGCGTGGTTGACAAAATATTTACCAGAGTCGGAGCAAGCGACGACCTGACGGCAGGCCAGTCCACGTTTATGGTTGAAATGAACGAGGTTGCGGAAATTCTGAGCGAGGCTACAAGGCAAAGCCTTGTTATTATGGACGAAATTGGCAGAGGTACCTCAACCTTTGACGGAATAAGCATAGCCAAAGCTGTGGCGGAATATATTAACGGGAAAAATATAGGCTGTCGTACTCTTTTTGCCACTCACTACCATGAGCTTATTGCCCTTGAAAGAGAAAATGAGGGAATAAGAAATTTCAGCGTTGCGGTAGTAAAAAAAGGCGACGATATTAAATTTTTGCATAAAATAGTCGAGGGAGGAACTGACGACAGCTACGGTATAGAGGTTGCAAAGCTGGCAGGACTGCCTAAAAAGGTTATTGAATCCGCAAAAGCCGCTCTTGCAAATATGGAGAAAAACAGCAAAATCGATTTGGAAGGTCGTTTAAAGCAAGAGGCTGAGAAAAAGGATCAAATTGATTTTGAAGAGATAAACAAAAACAATATCATACAAAAGCTTAAAAATCTTGACTTAGAGGATATAACTCCAAAGGACGCATGGAGAATTTTGGAGGAGATGAAAGAGCTTGTATAATCAAAATCCAGATGTCCCC
>DNUB01000018.1:0-5913 GCA_003508605.1 Oscillospiraceae bacterium
TTGTCGAAAAACAAACAGTTTTTAGGGTTTTTCGACAAGCTGATCCGAGGGACTTATCCCACGGATTTTTTAGTGCAAGCCCGATACTTGAACTTGTTTGAAAAATCGGGCGTTCCCTTTATTCTCAAACAAGCCCTCACGTGTTCCGAGCTTTTTGACGCAGAAAATGTCCGCAGTAAGCGGAAATTCGTGCGATTGCAGTTTTTCGGAAATTTTCTGATACGAATTATTCAATATTCTGAATCTGTTCCCGTATCTTTTCGATTTCGCTCTTCATCTCAATAACCAGCTTGGTAATACGCAGATCCTGGCACTTAGAGCCGATAGTGTTTGATTCCCTGTTTAATTCCTGCACTAAAAAGTCCAGCTTTCTTCCCACAGGCTCTTTTGCTTCCGTCATTTCCCTGAACTGCTTAAAATGGCTGCGGAGTCTTACGGTTTCCTCATCTACCGCCGTTTTGTCCGCAAATATCGCCGCTTCGGTAAGGATTCTCTGCTCGTCTATCTGAGCGTTTTCCAAAACCTCCTTAAGCCTGGTGTAAAGCCGTTCGCAATAAGCCTTATTGGTTTCGGGGGAAAGCTTTTCAATCTCCCCCGTCATTTTTTCAATATTGGCGAGCTTTTCTAAAATGTCCGACTTAAGCTTTTCTCCCTCGGTCTCGCGCATAGCGGCGAATTTATCCAAAGCTCCCTTTGCCGCCGCTTCCACATTAGCCCATATCCTGTCCTCGTCCTCCTCGGGGCGTACCACCGTAAAAGCGTCGGTCATACGGAAAACATCCGAAAGCTCTATATCGTCCTTAAGCCCTAACTCCCGAGAGCATTTTCTCATTTCTTCAAGATATCTTTTGACAACGGGAGTATTGACCGTCACCGCCGTATCCCGTCCCTGTATGTCGTAAACGGTAAGGGAAACCTCCGCCTTGCCTCGGCTTAAGCGGCTTTTAACAAGCGTTTTCAGTTTTTCCTCAAGATATGTATAGTTTCTCGGCACCTTTGCGGTAAGCTCACAGTACCTGCTGTTAACCGATCGTATTTCAACCAGATACTCCTTTCCGTCAGATACTGTTCGTTCTCGGCCGAAGCCTGTCATACTGCGCATAAGCTAAACCTCCGTCAAAGCGTTAATAATCCCTTGTCCAAAAGCCTTTGAGCCGCTCCCACAACCGCCGCTTTAGCCGCATAATAGGAGGTGCCTCCCTGCATCCACACCGCATAAGGCTCTCTTAAAGGTGCGTCCGCCGACAGCTCGATAGAGCTGCCCGAGGTAAAGCAGCCTGCCGCCATAATAACCTTACAGTTATAGCCGGGCATATCCCAAGGCTCGGGGGCTGCGGTGCTGTCTACGGGGCTGTATGCCTGTATTCCCTCGCAAAAAGCAGTCAGTCTCTCAGGCGAACCCAATTTTATTGATGTAATAATATCCGTTCGGTATTCCTCGCTTGTGGGGAATACCTCAAAGCCCAATTCCTCAAAAAAAGCCGAAGCAAAGACGGCGGTTTTTAAGGCGTTGTACACGGCAAGGGGAGCGTTGTACATTCCCATAAAAAGCTCCCTGTTCTGCATTCCGAGGGAGCAGCCCGCTTCCCTTCCCGTTCCCGGTACGGTAAGTCTTTCGGCGCACAGCTCCACCAGATCCCTTTTCCCCGCAATATACCCTCCCGCCGAGCAGATACCGCCGCCGGGATTTTTTATAAGCGAGCCTGCGATAATATCTGCGCCCACCGAGGTAGGCTCCACATATTCGCAAAATTCTCCGTAGCAGTTGTCCACGGCAATAACCGCATGGCTTCCCTCTCCTCTTACAGCCTCGCAGATTTCCATAATGGCGGAAACGTTAAGGGAGGGACGGAGGGAATACCCCCTGGAACGCTGAATGTATATCATTTTTGCGGATTTAGCTCTTTTCCTTATTTCTTCAAGATCGGGTCTGCCGCCGTCAAGCAGGTCTATTTGCTCGAAGCTTACTCCGAATTCCTTTAAAGAGCCGCCCTTATCGCCGTTTATGACCTGCTCCAGGGTATCGTAGGGAGTGCCCGTTACAGAAAGCATAGTATCTCCCGGACGGAGTATTCCGAAAAGCATGGTGGATATAGCGTGAGTGCCGTTTACAAAATTATACCGGACCAAAGCGTCCTCAGCCCCCACAATATCCGCAAAGACCCTGTCCGCCTTGTCCCTTCCCTCGTCGCCGTAGCCGTAGCCCGTAGTGCCCTTAAGGTGCATATCGCTTACGTTATTGTCGATAAAGGCTTTAAGCACCTTCAGGCTGTTATGCCGACAGTTTTCTTCATTTCTGTAAAAGACGTCGGAAAGCTTTTTTTCGGCTCTTTCGGCCTTTTCCAAAAGCTTGCCGTCAAAGTTAAAAATTTCCATTTTTTCTCCCTTTATATTATTATTCTTTATTGCATACAAAGCCGTAAGGGGTCTTTGTGCGGCTTAAATCCCTTATTACACATTATTCAATACGAATCCCGCCAAAGCCGTTAAATTTGGCAGCCGTTTTTTAAGGCGGCATTAACAGCAGGACTGCCTGTTGTTAAATCAGAGAGTTGTTTATGGTTATTGTTTTTCCGCATTCGTAAAATCCCGCCTTGCGGTAAAAGGGAATAAGCTCCTCCCTGCATAGCACCGAGCTTTCCTTGCCCTGTTTTTCAAAGCCCACACCTAACGCCCTTAAAAGCTTTTTTGCGGTGCCCGTTCCTCTTGCCTCCTTTTTTGAGGCAAGGAGAGCGATAAAAACGCTGCCGTTCATATCCGACATAACCGTTGCGGTTGCGCCGCCGTAAACATATACCCTTGAAACGCCGTGACGGATTTTGTGGCTTATATCGGTATACCACTGCTCATAGCTTAAATCGGGAAAACCGTCCTTTAAAATTTCAAAAACACCGTCTAAAGGCGGGTTTTCCTCTAACTCCGATAGGGCGGGATAATCCTCGTTTTCGGGAACAAGATTTGACGAAAACTTAAACTGAATACTCTCAAAGCAGTTTTTCCAGCCCATATTTTCTAAACGCCGACCCGTTTCCAAACCGCATATAGCTTGTTTAAAGCCGCACACCTTAAGAAAAAGGGAAAGCTCCTCCGTTTCCTCCTCCGAAAGCCCGCCCTTGGTGCGCACCACCAAATCGTCGTAGTATCTTCCTATAAAAATATTTTTCCCCGCATAAAAGCTGCAAAAATCATAGCCCTGATATGCCTTTAAATTGCCGCCTATTTTAAGGGAAAGCACGTCTGTCTCTTTTCCCAAAAGCCTTGCGGCGGTTTTCCCGTCTATTTGAGTTATCAAGAGAACATCTCCTTTTTAATACCTGCATTCACAGGATATTGCACGCCCTTACCCCCATAAAGGCGTTGGTGCGGTTTAAATGCCCTGGGGTGCGGCTTAGGCTGCGGCTGCGGGCAAGACAGCGGCTCAGCCCTCCAATCCGCCCAGCTTTTCAATTAACGCTTTGGTAAGCTTAACCGTTTCGTAAAGATCGCTTTCCTTGATTACGCAGTAGGGCGAATGGAGATAGCGGCAGGGGAGGGAAACCGCCGTCGTGCGGACTCCTCCCGCCGTTTTATGGATTGCGCCGCTGTTGTTGCCGCCCGCCACTGCGGTTTTTGTCTGGCACTGTACGCCGATTTCCTTTGCCGTTTCAAATGCTAACCTGTAAAGACGGCGGTCGTAAACGGTACCCTTATCCATATATGAAACCACGGGACCCTTTCCCAGCTCGCAGACTCTTTTTTCACCCTTAACTCCGCTGATGTCACATGCGGTAGTGGTTTCAAGTACAACAGCTATGTCGGGATTTACCGAAAATGCGGAAACCGCCGCTCCCCTTGTGCCGATTTCCTCCTGCACGGAAAAGGAGAATGTGCAGTCGTAGGGCAGCTCCTCCTTCATAAGCTCCAGCATAATTGCGCAGCCCACTCTGTCGTCCAAAGCTTTTCCCGCCATAAATCCGTCGCCGAAATCAAACTGCTCTCCCGTAAAGTAAGCGCAGTCTCCCGGCTGAAGGGATTTTTCCGCTTCCTCCTTACTGTCTGCGCCTATATCGATGCAAAGCTCCGAAAGCTTAGGCTGAGCGTCCTCAGCCTCTCCCTCCAGAAGGTGGAGGGGAACTCCCGCTATCGCCCCGCAAACGCCGTTCTTGAATTTTACCTGTCTGCCGAATACCGCATAAGGCAGGATACCTCCCACAGCGTCAAAGGAAAGCGTTCCGTCGCTGTTTATATTTGTGACAATAAAGCCTACCTCGTCGGTATGAGCGTCTAACATAAGCTTGGATTTTGGGCGGTTCCTGCCCTCTTTAAAGACAATAAGACTTCCCAAAGGGTCGATGCGGTAGTCTGCGTCCTTTGGCAAAAGCCCGATTATTGCTTTTGTAACCTCGCCCTCGTCTCCGCTGGTGCCATTAAGGGCGGCTAAATATTTTACCGTTTCTTTAAGCTCCATTTTGCTCCCCCTCACATACTCTTTACAAATTCCGCCATAAGCCTGCCCGCCGACTTAATATCCTCGGTATCCGCCACCTCGCAGGGAGTGTGCATATACCTTTGAGGAATCGAAATAAGTCCGGTGGAAATTCCGCCTTTGGTAACCGATATCGAATCTGCGTCCGTTCCCGTGGAGCCGCTCATAGCTTCTATCTGATAAGGTATCTCCTTTTCTTTGGCAATTTTAATAAGCTTTTTTGAAACCTCTCTGCTTAAAGAAGCGGCAATGCCTATCATAGCTCCCTTGCCAAGCTCTCCCGCCTGGGGATAGTCAACTCCCTTGCCCTGTGCAAAGGAAACGTCAACGGCAACGGCGTAATCGGGGCTAATGTTAAAGGCGGCAATTTTAGAACCCCGACAGCCTACCTCCTCCTGTGCCGCAAACAAAACCGCCAACCTTACGGGAAGCTCCTTTTCGTCCTTCAGCAGCTCCAGCGCATACAAAACCGCACAGACTCCCGCTCTGTCGTCGGTGGCGGGGGAGCATATGCGAGTGCCCCGAAGCACCGAAAACATTCCGTCTATCAGCACCAAATCGCCGGGGGTAACGACCTGCTCCGCCTGTGCCTTAGTCATTCCCACATCAATGGCTATATCCTCGATTTTGGGTGCCTTGCTGCTGTCTGTGGCAAGGTGAGGAGGCAGAGTGGAAACAATGCCCTTTATCGTTTTGCCGCCGCAGTAAACGGTGACCGATTGGGCAAGCAGCGTGCGCCTGTCCATGCCCATTCCGCTAACCTTTAAAAAGCCGTCCTCGTCGATTTTGGTGACGATCATTCCTATTCTGTCCAAGTGAGCCTCCAAAAGCACCAGCGGCTTTTTTTCGTCCCCCTCCGAAAATCCCGTAATGTTTCCGAAGCTATCGGCTTTAACATTGGGCATATAGCCTTTTAGCAGCTTTATAACGGTTTCATGAGCTTCCGTCTCTCCGCCGCTTACTCCGCCCAGCTTGCATAACTGTTCAAGAATTTTTGGAATATCCATTTGATTTCCTCCTGCCTTTAATTGTTCAATAGCTATTTATAAGTGGCAATGTCCCGATTTTATGAAAATTTGTTAAGGTTCGTTTTTTTACAATTATATATAGTATACCTTTTTTCTCTGCGGTAGTCAACATAATTGGGATAGAAGGATTGACAAAAATATAACGAAAAGGCGGGAGGGGTTTAAGCATTTTGCTTAAAAAGCAGGATAATACCGATTTAATGCCTGACCGGAAATAGACAATCTTTGCGGTCTGATTTTTCAAGTACCTGCAGAAAACGCCCGACAGTTCATAAAAAAGAAAAAACCTCGGAAAGAATTTCCAAGGTTTTTGTATTTTGTTTTCCAAAGCTTCCGGTTATCTCTTTGAGAACTGAGGAGCACGGCGTGCAGCCTTTAAGCCGTACTTCTTTCTCTCCTTCATTCTGGGGTCGCGGGTCA